>JAGHBI010000076.1 GCA_021161055.1 Candidatus Iainarchaeum sp.
CTGTAACTCTGCTCAGGGAAGCGTTCAGGAGAACTGCTAATGTTCCGTGGCAGATAATAACGGATAACCTGCCACATTACCGCAGGGCAATAGCAAAGGTATTTTACAGGGGAAATAGACCAGAACACTTTGTAGCTGGAACGGTGAAAAGGAACAACTATATAGAGCGCCTGTTTCGCGAGGTGAAGCGCAGAACTAAATGGTTCTCTGCGTTTAGAGCGTACAGCTCTGTTGCAGAGTTCTTCAAGGTGTTCTTTTACTGCCACAATCACTGCAAATACCATGAGAGCTTGCGTAGAACTCCACTGGAACAGAGAACACTGCAGCAGGCAATCAAATCTTTATCCCTACTAACTTGACATTACCTGTTCAAAAAAATTACATCTAAAAAATTGCATCTAGATAGTACCGGAACAAGGGGGTCTCCCTGACTCATTACAGTACTATTCTAACGAATCCAAAGGGCTCTTAACCTTTTTCAACTCCTCTGTAGAAACCTTTGTATAGATTTGTGTTGTTGAAAGGTTGCTATGGCCTAAGAGCTCCTGAATCTTCCTTATGCTTTCTCCCTCTTCTAAAAGATGTGTTGCGAACGAATGCCTGAAGCTGTGCGGAGTGACATTCTTATCAATACCTGCTTTTATTCTAGCCCTTCTAACAATTCTCTGAACAGAGTCAACAGATATCGGTCTTCCAATAGAGTTGCAAAAAACATAATCACTTTTCACCTTTCTGTTCTTCAGGTAATCCCTAACCTCCCTCACCCAGTGCTCCGAAAGTATAACCAACCTATCTTTATTTCCCTTTCCTCCGCGCACAATAGCTGTTTTTTCTTCAAGGTCTAGGTCGTTCACTCTAAGCTTTGTTACCTCGCTGACACGCAGGCCACTTGAGTAAAGCAGCATCAGTATAAGTTTGTCTCTCTTCTTATGAGCCGCGTTTATAATCCTTTTTACCTCCTCCCGGGTCATAACAACAGGAAGCTTCTTGCCTTTCTTCGGCCTCTTAATCTCTTCCATAACATCACTTTTTAGGAATTCTTTGAAAAAGTGTCTTAGGGCGGAATAGATGAGACACATTGTGGAGTCTTTCGCGCCCTGCTCCTTTTTATGTGCCATATAGGCAATTATATCATCATGCTTTACCTGTCCGGGTTCTTTTTTTACAAATTCAAGGAATTCGCTAACGTAGCAGAGATACATCTTCAAGGTGCGCTGTGAGAAGCCACCAACAATAAGTTCCTGTTTGAACCGCTCTATGTATTGCTCATTCATTTATATTATAAAGGTTTCTTTTGATTTTAAACCTTGCTTATTTTACAGCGCACCTGCACGCGACCGTGAATCCTACGCGCTATTACAACGACATCCTTTCTTGCAATGCGCAGATGCCTTTTTATATTCCCAATCTTCCTCGGAAGAATAGGTTTTACCCTAATCTCCTTTTTTGGTGCCCAAGGCCTTATTCCAAGCATGAATTCATCGATAGCCCTTATTATAAAGGCTGCGCCCCATAGCTGAAGCCCACAACCCATAAGCTCAAAAGTTTTACTATCCCAAGATTCGCCTATACAGCCTAATGCATCACTATCAAAATCCTTTCCTAAAAGTTTAAGTATCTTATAGCCTTTTTCGGATCTGTTGCATGCGAACTCCGCGCATGCAAGCCAGCCTGTGCAAAGAGACCATACCTGACCATTATGATAAGAGTTAGCACCGTACTTCTCATCTGACATTGAAAGGCTCGCCAACCCTTTTTTGGTCAGAACGTCATTCTGTTCATAGCACTTTATCCCCCTCTTTGTCAAACCGAGCATAATTGGAACTAATGCATTAGGCCTTTTCGAAAGATCCTTTATATTACCCAGAAGCCTATCCGCAAAGCAGCGCGCCTTCCTATCATAGAAAAGCCTATCGAACTTCCTTCTGAGCTTCTTTGCAGTGTTCTCCGATCCAAATGCTAGTGCAAGCATATCGGTGTTCGGCTTCTTAGTTAGGAACACGAGTTCAGCAAAGCGTTCAAGAGCATTTATAAATAATGCCTGCACCTCTATGGCATGCTCGCGCCTATTTATAGTATCCATCCATGTTTCATTATCGCTGATATCGTGTTTAACAAGATCGTTTGTCCCACATCTTGAAAGAAGATATGAGATCGCTTCGCAAGCTTTGCCAATATGTTTTTCTAAGAATTGGACATCACCGGAGAACGCAATATAATCATAGAGCGCTGTAACAAACAATGCATTGGAATCTATCGCATTATATGCTTTATTTTTCCCATATATGTAATTAGGAACTCTCCCATCTTGAATATTCTTCGAAAACAGTTCCAGAATGTCTCTTACCCTCCTAGGAAAACCAGCATACAGCAAAGCAGGCACACTCCAAAAGAGGTCACGAGCCCAGAGTTGTAGAAACCACGGCAAGCCAGCGTAGTATGCTTTACCGCAGTACAGCATTTCGAGATTCAGGAGCGCTTTCTTATATATTTCTTCTATGAACGGGTCATCACATTCTATAACCTCTGTTATCCTCTTATAGTGATTCCTTTTCAGTGCTGGCTCGTTGTTTGCAACCTTAATCCTCCTGTTTAAAGAGAGTGCAAGCATTATATGGGTTCCACCGAGCCTTATCTTTCCTGGCTTGAAGTAGCATTGCCTTTCTCCGCCAGGATAATGCTCATAATAGCCAAATTCCTTTTCAAGCGAGATTTTTCCCTTGAGCGGTCTTATGTAGAGCTTACCAAGGTCCGAGCATATGCAAAATACCTGCTTTGCACAATGTTCAATCCAGTAGTTTCTATCGTGCCAGTTTTCCTCTCGGAACCTTATGTTTACTGCAAGTTCTAATTCTGCATCTATGCGCTTTTTATCGGAGCTGTGAAGCTCAACAATCATACAAGGCTCTTCCCTCGGAAGCCATACTGATTGAACAAAGCTTGTATCACCTATTCTGTGAAAGTGTTCAGCTTTCACAAAATCATAATACGCCCTATAACAGTTGTGCTCTGAAAGATATGCATCCCCTATCTTAAATGCAAAAAATTCGAGAAATTTCATATTTTTTGCCCAAAAACCAGTCCATTTCGTTTTGAATCCCGTATCGCAGTATCTGTGAAAAAAGCAGTTTGGATTGGTTAGGAAGTAGGAATAACGGTGCAAATTCTCGCTTTTATTGATTTGTGAAACCATTTCACCCTAAATTTGGAATATTGGAAGGGTATTTAACCTTTACCGTTTTTTATCTGTATTGAAAGAGGTTGATTGCATGCCTAGAGATATTGCGGTTTTCGAGGTTGCATGGGAGGTAGCAAACAAGGTAGGTGGAATATACACGGTACTTTCCACAAAAGCCTCAGAAATGAGAAAAAATCTACATAACTTCTTTGTGATAGGTCCGTATTTTAAAAGAAGCGCTGCTGTCGAGTTTGAGGAGGAGCCTCCCTCTCCAGAATTCAAGGCAGTTTTTGATTCCTTGGAGAAGGATTTTGGCATGCGGTGCTACTCTGGACATTGGCTTGTCTCAGGCAGACCGAAATGTATACTTGTTGACCCTGGCGATTTCAAGTCCAGAACGGATGATATCAAGCGGGAGTTTTGGGATATCTACAGGATAGATTCTCTTGGCACAGCGGAGGATTACAACGAGCCCATTCTGTGGGGTAAAGCGGCAGGACTGCTCTTGGAAAGGCTTATTGAGGAGGTATTTTCCAAGGAATATGATAAATATAAGTGTGTGGTTCACTGCCATGAATGGCTCTCAGGTGGCGCCCTGCTCCATCTGAGACATTTCAAACCTGAAATAAAAACAGTTTTTACTACGCATGCCACAGTGCTTGGAAGAACCATTGCAGAGGCAAATGAGCCTCTGCATGAGGAAATAAGCAAGGGTCTTGCAAGGGGTGCTGTTGTTGGTGATGATAGGGCTTATAAGTACGGGGTGCAGGCAAAGCATCTTACTGAAAAAGCATGCGCTCATAATGCACATGTTTTCACAGCGGTATCGGAGATATGTGCTAATGAAGCACAGTATATTCTGAACAAGAGGCCGGAGATAGTAACCCCTAATGGCCTAAACGTTGAGAAGTTTTATCTGATGGAAGAACTGGCAAACCTGCATGTGCGATATAGGAATATAATAAGGCGCTTTGTGCTTGACTATTTTGCACCATACTATTATGTGAATGTTGAAGACAGCCTGTTCTACTTCCTTTCTGGGCGTTATGAGGTGAGAAATAAAGGCATAGACCTTTTCATAGATGCTTTGGGCGAACTAAACAAGCTGCTTAAGGAATCTGAGAAGCAAACAGTGGTGTTTGCGTTTATATGGGTCCCTGCCCCAAACAGAGGTAAAAATATAGAACTGCTAAAGCATATGGCGTTGTATGAACGTCTGGAAGATGAGATTGAAGAGGAGCTGAAGAAGATAAAGAACAGGCTTTACTACAGCATCTCTCGCGGAGAGCCTCCAACAGAGAGAAACCTTCTTGATGAGGAGTTCCTTTATAAGGTAAAAAAGATGCTCTTTGAACTTAAGCACGAAAAGAACGAGCTGCCCCCTATAAGCGTTCTGGACGTGGATGAAAGCGATATAATATTGAACAGAATAAGGAAAAACAAACTGTTAAATAAAGAGCAGGATAAGGTAAAGGTGATATACTACCCAACATACCTTAGCACAGCAGATGGGCTTATAGGGCTTGAGTATTATCAAGCGGTGATAGGCTGCCATCTTGGAGTGTTCCCAAGCTACTATGAATCATGGGGCTATACGCCATTAGAAACAATCGCTCTCGGTCTGCCTGCAGTTACGTCAGACCTCAGCGGCTTTGGAAGGTTTATCCTCAACAATGTTAGTGAAGAGGAAGCGAGAGATGCGATAAAGGTTATAAAACGCGCGAATACACCCTATAAAAAATCACTAGATGAACTTGTTGAATTCCTCTATAGAATATATATGATGCCTCGCAGAGAACGCGGAGAGGCCAAAATAAGGGCAAAGAAAATAAGCTATAAATTTGCATGGGAAAAGCTTATAGAACATTATTTGCATGCTTATGATATGGCTCTTCAGAAGCCTTAGCCTTTTCCCACCCTGGCTTTCAGGTCATTGAGAACATTCATATAGTTTATATATGCCTCGTAAGGTGTCTCGTAGGGGTTGAAGTACTTGTGCACGTCGCCGTCAGCAAACCATTTTGTACACATATAATAAAAATGATCCGATGTCTGTAAGAGACGCCAGTTGTGAATAAGCTCCTTCTTTTTGCTTTTCTTAACATGCGCTTCAAGACTCTTCAGCTCATCAAATGCATGCCTCTGCATCTTGTTTTCAAGCCATGCTGAAAGATCCCTGTCTATATCGGCCCACGAAACAAACATCGGCACGCTTAGCTCATCTTTAGGTTTGAGTTTTCTTACAATTTCTGAGGCCAGGGCGAACTCCAAGTGCTCATGCTTTGCAATCTCCTTTGGCAGCGCCCTTAAAAATTCAAATATTCCTGTCTCTGGCCACTGGTGCTCGCCAAAGGTTTCGTAATCCATAAATATGTTTATGCAATCACCAGGCGTGCTTGCAATCCAATAAGCATATTTATCTGCTGTTAGCGGATACTCCTTCCAGCTTGGCTCTGAGAAGCGGAATGCAACATCATCGCTGAGCCTATAGTTGCGCAGTAAAAGGAGCAGAGGAACATCCTTTGCCTTATAAAGATAATTCGGGCTTCTCCAGCCGAGTATCTTTTCACAGCCTTCTGTAATCGCTGCCTTGAATCCAAGTTTGCTTATCGTCTTTGCAATATCATTGCTATAAACAGCTTCAGTATTTCTAAATACACGAGGCTTTACATTAAATACCTCCTTTATTTTTTCTCTGTGCATTTTCACCTGTTCTGAAAACTCCTCCTCTGAAATGAGAAATGAAAGCGAATGATAATATGTTTCGCAAAAGAGCTCCATACAATTGCTCGCAAGCATCTCATCAAAGCTTTCAATAACATTCGGAAAATGTTTTTCAAGCTGTTCTAATAATGTTCCGGTTATACTAAAATTCACCTTGAACGCTCCAGATGTTTCACTGATGAGGTCCAATATAAGCCTGTTTGTTGGCATATAGCACTTCCTAACAATGCGCTCAAGGTATTGCAGATTCTGTTTCTCATCGAAGTAGTCTTTCTCACCACCAATATCAAAGAATGTGAACCTGCCTATGCGCATCGGCTGATGGACTTGAAAGTAAAAACACAGCATAGTCATTAGATCACCGCTTTATATATCTGCATGCATTCTTCTGCAACATCGCGCCATGTTCTAAAGCGTGTGATCTCCCTTTTAGCCTTCTCTCTTAATTCATCATGCAGAGGCTTATAATTCAAAAGAGCGATAATCTTGTTTGCCAGCTCATGGGTATCCCAGAAGTCCACCTTCAAGCAGTTCCTCAGAACCTCGCTCACACCGCTTTGCTTACTTATTATTACTGGAACATCGCATGCGAGCGCTTCCAACGGGGTTAAACCAAACGGTTCAGAAACACTTGGCATCACAAAGACATCAGCGATTGAATAGTACTTTGTTACATCTGGGTCAAATCCGACGAAGTGCGTGCGATCCGCTATGCCAAGGTCTATACTTTTCTGTATCAATGCGTGCATCTGATCCCCAGAGCCAACAATAACAAATCGCACATTTGGTATGCTCTCAAGCACTTTCTTCGCAGCTTCCAGGAAGAATTCACAGCCTTTCTGAATCGTGAGTCTGCCAACAAAGAGCACAATCTTATCGTTTATATACTTCTCCACCTCAGTGCGTCTGTACCGCTCAGGGTCTATGGCATTATACACAACTTTAATCTTTTCACTGGGAATGCCGTAGCGTTCCACAAGCTGTCTTTTTTCATAGTTGCTGACAGTAATGACCACATCAGCCTCAAGCAGACCCGCTCTTTCAATGGCCATTATTCTTGCATTTGGGAAAAGGTTGCCTGTTCGGTCATATTCTGTGCTGTGTATTGTTACAATTAGTGGCTTGCCCAGAATCCTCTTAAGCGCTATGCCTGCAGGCATAGTCATCCAATCGTGACAGTGGATCACATCGCACTTAATCATAGAGCCTATCTGCACAGCCCTCGCATTGTAGTATGCCACTTCCTCAAAAAAACCCCAGCCATAGACGCTTTTCACTAGGCCGCGTCTTCCACCAAGCCATTCTGAAGGCATAGCATAGGGCGTGAGGCTTGAGGATATGCCAAGCATATCTATGCCATCTGCCTGCACAATCTTTATAAAGTCGTAATCCATCTTCTTGCCGGTGTATGGCATAATAAAAATTATTTTAGCTCCCAGTTTGTTTAGCTCCTTTGTGAAACCAAACAAGTAGGTACCTAATCCACCTGATTTGAACGGTGGGAACTCCCAGCCAAGCATAAGAATCTGAATGGGCGCCATCATACATCCCAAAAACTTTTTCAAATAAAATTTATTGCCTTCCAATTTAAAAAAGTGATGTTTCTAAAAATAGTGAAATTTCACTTCTTCACAGAACTTCATTTCCCAATACAAGCCAGCGCTTCAAGCCCTGCGAGTCTTTCACCAGCAAGCAGCATAAGAAGCGCCTTTCCGGCAAGGCTCACATGCCCAAACTCCTTATTTTTGAATCCAAGCCTTGTCAAAGCCGTAACTGTATCGCCTCCACCGACAAGCGTAAAGCCACTAGCTTCAGTAAGCGCTTCAAGAACTTTCCTTGTGCCAAATGCAAACTGATAGGACTCAAACTTACCTACAGGACCGTTCATTATCACCAGATCAGCTTTCTTTATCTCCCTAGAATATGCATTTGCTGTTACCTCCCCTATATCAAATATCATATCATTTGTGGGAAGCTCCGCTAACGATATCTCCTCACGCAGGGCATTTCGTTCAACCGCAAGGTCGACAGGAAACATAATGTTCTCATCAAATCTTTCAATGAGCTCCCCGAGCTTCGGCACAAAATCCAGCAGGCCTTTATCCTGAAGAAATCTTTCTTTTACTCCTAGCTTGGAGCCCTTAGCAATTATTGCAAGCTCGCCCAATGCGCCGCCAAGCAGAACTTTTTTTGCTTTTCCATCATCGAGCATCTTCTGCATAACAGGCAATGAATCATCAGGCTTCATGCCGCCGAGAACTAAGGTGGTATTATCTTTTATCTCTGAAACCTTATTCAAAGCCTTGAGCTCTGAGTATAGCACTGGCCCAGCAAAGCTCTCAAGCAACGGGATAAACCCCACTACTGTTGCATGGCTTCTATGAGCTACGCTAAGAGCATCAAGGACATAGAGGTCAGCAACAGAGGCAAGCTTCTTTATAATCTCATGCTTTGCGTGCTCTGTAGGGCTTGCATTCTTCGCCTCGAAATCGAGAAAGCGTGTATTATCAAGCATTAATGCTTGGCCTTCCTTAAGCTTCTTTATCCCGCTTACAAAGTCCTGATCCCATGTGTAGAATGCTATCCCTTCGCCAAGCATATCCTGCAACGCATCTCTGTGCTGCTTCAGATTTATGAAGTCATCACGCCCTTTCCTTCCCTGATGTGAGAGTATAACAAGCTTTGCACCCCTATCAAGCAACATCTTTATCGTCTTGAAATGCTCCGCTATCTTTGGTCCTTTCAGAAGCTTGCCGCCCTTTACCGAGCTATTGAGATCAACCCTCAGAATTATTGTTTTGCCACCAACATCGACAGCTTTCACAGGCGTTATCCTCTCAAGAATTTCCTCTATCTGCATGCTCTGCATATTTTCACCCTTTCCACATGTATTCCATCAAATCAACAAGTCTGCAGCTATAGCCGTATTCGTTATCGTACCAGCCAAGCACCTTAACAAGGTTGCCGCTCACCATTGTTTTCTTCGAATCGAAGATGCATGAATGGCTGTTACCTATAATATCTGTGCTCACAAGCTCCTCTTCAGAGTACTCGAGTATTCCTTTGAGCTTATCTTCAGCATACTGCCTGAATACCTCGTTTACTTCCTCTACAGTTGTTTCTCTTTTTAAGGTTGCAACAAAGTCCGTAAGTGAGCCATCGGGCACAGGTACGCGAACAGCAATACCATCCATGCGCCCTTTGAGCTCCGGAATAACCTCTGTAACAGCCTTTGCAGCACCTGTTGTAGTTGGTACGATATTCACAGCTGCAGCGCGCGCTCTGCGATAGTCTTTATGCGGAGCATCCACCAAGCGCTGGTCAGCGGTGTATGCATGAATTGTTGTTACGAAACCACGCTCTATACCAAATATGTCGTTGAGCACCTTGACCATAGGCGCTAAACAGTTCGTTGTGCAGGAAGCATTGCTTATCACATGATCTGAGCCTTTATCATAGATTTCCTCATTTACACCCATAACAATCTGCTTTACACCTGGGCTTTTTGGAGGCGCGCTTATAACAACCTTCTTCGCGCCTGCAGCGAGATGCTTTTCTGCCTGTTCCTTTTTCCTGAATACTCCCGTGCTCTCCAGCACAATATCTATATCGAGCTCTTTCCAGGGAAGCTTTTCCGGATCAGCTTGCTTGAAGCACTTAATCTCATGTGAATCAACTATTATACTATTCTCTTTTACCTCAACACTTTTATCAAATCTACCGTAAACAGAGTCGTATTTCAATAGGTGCGCAAGCATATTCACATCTGCAAGGTCATTTATTGCAACAACCTCAACCTCGCTGCTTTTCAAAGAAGCCTTAAAAAATAACCTTCCAATCCTCCCAAAACCATTTATTGCAACCTTCATAAAATCACCCCGTAGCTATAGAGATAATCTTAACCTTTATTTAAATATTTATAGTACGTTATTCAAATCTTCAGCTCGCGCTCCACACCTCTTAGCCCAAAATCGCATAGTTTTTTCTCGAGCATTCTTAAGATCTCTTTTAATGCATGTTCAGTCCTTGCTTCTGCCCTTACTATTATTTTTGCACTTGTGTTGCTCGCTCTCACAAGGAACCAACCTTCATGCAACAAAACGCGGGCGCCATCTATTGTTATCACCTCATACTGTTTGCTGAAATAGTCCCGCACCTTTTCCACAATTCTCCACTTTTCATTTTCACTGCAAGCTACGCGTATCTCCGGCGTGGCATAATATTTTGGCATATCCGCTATGAGCTCGGAGAGTGGTTTGCGCTGTTTGGATAGCAACTCGCAGAGCTTTGCGCCAGCAAACAGCGCATCATCAAAGCCGAAGTAGTTATCTCTGAAGAACATATGCCCTGACATTTCGCCAGCAAGCATGGCATCTTCCTCATACATCTTTCGCTTTATCAATGAATGCCCTGTTTTATACATAATCGGTATGCCGCCATACGCTTCAATAAGCTCGGGCAATGCCTGCGAGCATTTCACATCAAACACTATTTTTGCTCCCGGCTTTCGTTTCAGCAGGTCTTTTGCAAATAATGCCAGCAGATAATCTCCCCATATTATGCTTCCATTTTCATCAACAACACCTATTCTGTCAGAGTCACCATCAAACGCTATGCCAAGTTCCGCTTTGCTTTTCTTCACCTGTTTTATGAGTTCCTTTAAGTTTTCCGGCTTTACAGGATCAGGGTGGTGGTTTGGAAAGTTTCCATCGGACTTACAATAAAGCGTTTTGAGTTTGCAGCCTATGCCTTTAAATATCTGCTCCGCAACCAGAGAGGAACAGCCATTCCCACAATCCACAACAAGTGAGAGCTCCCTTTCGAGCTTTGCACGTCGTAGTATAGCGCTAACATAAGCATTCAAAACATTCTCACTGTGTATGCGCCCTTTGCCCTCTTCGAAGTCCTCTTTTATTATTAGCTCCCTAAGCTTGGCTATCTGCTCGCCATAAAGAGTAAGAGCATTGCTCGAAGCACTGAGCTTGAAGCCGTTGAATTCCTTTGCAAGGTGCGAGCCTGTTATCATTGCACCTCCGCTTGCACGCAGATGAACTATTGAAAAATAAAGCGCAGGAATCGGAACAATGCCTATATCGATTATATTGCAACCGGTGCTCAAAACGCCCTTAATAAAGGCCTTTTTTATGCGTTCGCTGCTCGCTCTATTATCCATACCAAGCGTTATGGTACCGCCTGAGTTCCTCAGCACATAGCTCCCGAATGCTCTGCCTATTAAAAAAACAGTCTTATCATCAAGTTCGCTCTCATGGCCACGGATATCATATTCCCTAAATATCTCAGGTTTTACTTGAGCCATTTCGAACCCTTGAAAAATTTCCTATAAAAGCCTGCTGCCTGCTCCGGAGCAACAATATTTATTATGCATTCCGTAGCTTCCTCAAATCCAGCCCTTAAGAGAACCCTTGGCATCAGATTGAGGTGCATATGGAAATCGCCTTTTATTGGCATATGGATGAAATAGTTGAAGTCAGCATTGAGTTCCTTGAGAGCTAGCAGGGCGGTCTTCAGCACGCGAGCAAACTCTTCCAGCTCGTCATCTGTCAGCGATGCAATGTTGGCTCTGTGCTTCTTGGGGAAAACCAATAATTGGTAAGCTGCTCGCGAAGCAAATGGTGTGAAGCACGCAAAGCTATCGCCGTTGTAAACCATCCGATTTGAATTAAGCTCTTGCTTTATTATTCTGCAGTATGGGCAAGCCTTGTTTTTCCTCTTATATTCCCTAAAGGCCTTTAGCTCCATTCCGAAGCGTTCGCTTACCTTGTTTGTTGCGATTATCTGTGAGTGGGCATGTGATAGACTAGCGCCAGCGCTAAAGCCCTGATTCTTAAATATCGTTATCTCCCTTATATTCGCTTTTCTGCTTAATGCAAGGAAACGTTCCTTATAAATCTGCAACAGCTCAATGATTTCTTCAATACTTAAATCAGCAAGATCCTTGTTATGATCCGGGGTCTCAATTATTACCTCATGCGCTCCAAATGCGGTAAGCGCTTTTATGAACCCCCTGCTAACTTTCTTTATATTCCCTTTCGTCTGGACAGCAGGGTACTTATTCGGCACAACACGTTTGCGCCATTTTCCATTTTTATCTGCATAGCTTGCAATTTCCTTCGGTGTCCAGTCCTCGTGCCCAGGGCAGAAGGGACATTTGCTTTTAGGCGAGCGCTTCGCTTTGTGCTTTAAGTGCTGAGGTCTCTGGCTGCGCGATGTCGCAATTATAACCCACTCGTCAAGCAGATAATCTTTCCTCAGCTCGTGCATGTGCATATAAGAAAAACAAAAAGTTAAATATCCTTTATGGTTCAATCCCCAAATAGGACATAAGCTCCCTTGTGCATTTTGCACAATAGCTTGCGTTCTTCATATCAACCTCAGCAAGCGAATTTGAAAAGCTCATAACGCACTGCTTATTCTGGCAGTGCGCTAACCCAAAAACATGGCCGAGCTCATGCAGGCATTCCTTAAGCAAGCGCTCAAAGAATTTTTCTTCAGGCTGCCTGAGCCTGTGCCAGGAAACAATGCAGCTTTTGGTTGCGAAGCTCGCCAGGCCAAATACAAAGTTAAGGTCTCTGTGGTAGAGATCGCTTTCAGTGAGCCCTAGCGCTATATCAGCTGAGCGATCCCTTCTAATCCTAGTAACCTCTGCAAGCATATCATCAGCATTGAGCTGCATGCCACGAGCAAGGCATTCAGGCTTTCCCGCCTTTACTACTCTCACATCAAACTTGAAACCATTTGCAAGCACTTTGCATAGCTTATCAATATACTTAAGCTCATCAAAGAGCACAACCAAGCAGAGCATTCAATCACCCGCAAGCAATTCCTTGAGCTTCAAACAATTCCTCGGTGCGCTAGCGTTGAAATCATTATTAAAGAATGCATAAACAGTTTTCGGCTTAGCATCTTTTATTTTCTTTGCCCAGCTCTGCAATTCATGCTCTGAGTAGTCATATCTGTACCACCGCTCAACCCCATGAAATCTAACATAAACATCGCTGGTTGTTTTTATAACCTCTTCTGGTATTCCTAAACGCTTTGGTGCAGAAACGGAGCAGAAGCATGCATTCTTTTTTCCCATCTCCTTATAGACCTCTTCGCAAAACCAGGATTTATGCCTAAACTCTATGAAGTTCTTGTACTCTGGATTTAGCTGTGAAAGCATAGAATGTAAGAATCCCATGTCCTTATGGATTGAAGGCGGCAACTGGAACAGTATTCCTGCAAGTTTGTCCTCAAGCACGCCTGCAAGCTTATAGAACCTTTGCACCGCTTGCTCAGTATCCCTAAATCTTTTCAAGTGCGTTATCTCGCGGTTCGCTTTCAAAACAAGTTTAAAGCTCTCTGGAGTTTTCCTCACCCAGTTCCTTAATGTGCTTTCGCGAGGCCATCTGTAAAAGCTTGCATTTATTTCAAGAGCATTGAAATGCTTAGCGTAGTATTCAAGCCATTTGTTTGTTGGAAGCTCTGCTGGATAAAAAAGTTTGCGCCAGTGCCAGTAGTAGAAGCCTGAGCACCCCAAATATTTATCCAAAAAAATCACCCAAGGAGCGTTGCTTCAGAAAATCGTAAGCCTTTTTCAAAACCTTGCGCGCGTTTTCAAAGGTAAGCGTTTCAATAGCTTTCTCATATGGAAGCCAAACATAATCAGTATGCTCAAATGAAAGCTTGACATCCTTTGTTTTACTTTCAACAAGAAAGAACACAACATGCTTTCTTATTTTCTTTCCATTTTCCATAAAGAAGTATGTTATATGTTCTCTAAAGTTTGGTATTGTTTTTGCGTCGCTAATACCTGTTTCTTCCTCAAGCTCTCTCAGCATCGCTTGCTCCTCGCTTTCGTTCGCTTCTATATGCCCTTTTGGAAATCCCCAGTGCCCCTTCTCATAATGGAGAAGAAGGAATTCTATGTGGTTCTTTCCCCTATAGAATGTTACAGCACCAGCGCTTTTTTCCTCTTCCATACTGCTCTTAAATGATAAAAATTAATAAAATCGCTTGCGCTACTCTATGAACTGCCTGTACTCGAAATGGTTGAATTTATAGAGAAGTCTTTTGATGCGCGCCCCTTTAAAGTTATACTTCTGAAATAGCTCGACCATTGAGCCACAGTAGCTATCAAACTCATGCTCCTGTGCAGGATCCAAAAAGTATGCTTTGTTGTCGAACTCAAATACAACGAACGCTCGCGTGCTCAAATCATCGAGCTCTGCAATTATAACGCTTGCGTTTTCGCTTCCCAGAGCAAAGAGTATTGAGCAGAGAAATACTGCCAGGTCTTCATCATCCGCAACCTTGCTTGCCAATATTTCGCTTGGTGTGAGCCAGAAATTCAGCTCAACATCAGGCTTGACGTACCTTATTTCCTTCTTTACAAATTCAAACGCTTTCTTTGCAGCTTGCAAGAAGTGTTTTTCATAGCTGTAGTTCTCAGGTTTAAACTGTTCCGCTAACGATTGTATCGTCAGGTCATCCTTGTTTATAAGCCCTTTTATTTCTCCAACCGTTTTTGTTTCCTGCTTGTTTATAAGTGGTGCGTACTTCTTCAGAAGCATGCGATATAGCTTTAGCCTCAAACCTTTTTCAGAGAATTCAAATAGGCTTGCAGTGCTTGCCTTTGCCCTAAGTTCAGCAATAATCTTTTCCTTTTCCTTGAGCTCCTTCTGAAGCTCAGCAAGCCTTTTCCTCAGCGCAATAACCTCATCATTCTTTTCCATATATACATAATTTCTTGTTAAGAAAAGCCTTAAAACATATTTTTTTAAAGAAAAAAGACCAATTTAGTAGCATGCCTGCTAAGCGGGAGAAAGAAAGGCTCAAAAAAGCCCTTACTAGAATACGGAAGGTCAAGTTAAAGAAGCTTGATCAGGAACTTGAGCAATCAATAGATTATAAGAAAGCTTGCAAGCGCGCCCAGAAAAGAATCGAAAGGATGAGGAGGGAGGTTTTTTCCAGCAAACCGGAGCAGCTCGCCTATGAGATGCTCTGCCATATCTGCAATGAGCTACTGGCAGCGAAGAGAAGGCATGCAAAGCTCCTAAACCAGATAATAAAAACCCTGCAGAAGGATTTCTTAGGCAGAAAGATAAGTGCAAGGGAATATCGCTATATGGCAGGACCTATAAAGAATGCGCTTGCCGAGGTAAACGCCACAATAGATGAATTGGAAAGGCTCATGAATGAATCGCTCGAAGCACTTAAGATGTTCAAGAAGGTGCCGAGTTTTGTGAGCGCAAGCCACAATCGCGAGAGGGATTTGGTAAGGGAAATGTTAAGTGAACGCTTCTATGATATATTCAAGGAAGAGAAGATAGAGCATCTCAAAGAGCTTGAGAATGAAATTAAAGCACTCTATAGCATAACTGAAGAAGAGATTATAAAGGCTTATAGAAGAGCCAGAAGAAAAACAAAGCAAACATTGCTTGACCTCAGAGAGATTGAAAAGAAGGCAAAGCGCGCTATTATGCTAGCTGAGAAGCTTTCGCATGGTTTGCAGTTTGAGCGTGAAAAAGAGCGCGCAACTGAAATAATCGCTGAGCTTAGAAAGCACATTAAAGCGATGTCCTAGCGCGTTTTTAAACCCTTCTTTCTGAACGCTTTTATAAGCGCTTTCTCAACATTCTCTGGCACCAGCTGTTTTATGCATGCGCCCATTGATGCAAGCTCCTTCACTATGGTTGAATTCACATAGAAATATCTCGGGCTTGTCATAATAAAAACGGTGTCAACCTTATTGTAAAGCTTCCTGTTTATTATCGCCTGCTGGAACTCATAACTGAAATCACTTACTTCGCGAAGCCCTCGCAGAATAACGCGCGCGTTCTTTCTCTTCATATAGTCAACAAGCAGGCCGGTGAATGATTCAACCTCAACATTCTTCATTCCAGCCAAAGCATCTTTAGCTAGTGCCACTCTTTCATCAATACTGAAAAAAGGAACCTTCCTTGGGTTGTTTGTTATTGCAACAATAACCTTATCGAAGATTCTGCTAGCTCTTTTTATAACATCGATATGCCCTAATGTGATCGGATCAAAGGTGCCTGCATACACCGCAATCTTAGCATTATCTTTTTTCAACCTGTCACCTTAAAAAATATTTTCTCAACAATCTTAGCAATCCCTTCACGAGCTGAACTATTATCTATTACAAAATCAGCCTTTTTAACCTTTTCTTCCAGCGGCATCTGGGCGTTGATTCTTTCGAGTGCTTCCTGCTCTGTGAGACCACTTTCCATAAGCCTCCTTATCTGCAGCTCTCTGCTTGCCTTAACAACAACAATAGCATCAAAGAGATTTTCCAATGAGAGCTCAAAGAGCAGAGGCACTTCCACAGCAATGAGCCTGCTCTGTTTCTTTGCCTTTGCAAGTTCCCTTTTCAGTTCCTTTATAACCTCTGGCTGAATAATTGCTTCAAGCTTTTTTCTCAATGCTAAGTCCTTAAAGACAAGCCTTGAAAGCTCCTTTTTGTTTGCTGTGCCAAACTCTTTCACAAGTCTCTCTTGAATGTCTTTTCTTTTATAGAGCGCATCCACAATCGCATCGCAATCTATGCAGTATGCACCAAGCCTCCTAAAATGTTCCATTATAAGGGATTTTCCGCAAGCGATGCCACCCGTTATTCCAAGCACAGCCATATAACATCTATCTAACGAGGTAATAAGAAAAACCTTCCCCTAGTTAGAAAACAAAACTCAGCAAGGGAAAATGGTAAGCATTTTTAAAACGGAAGTGTTATTAATGTTCCTCTTGCTTATATGTGCGGTGCAAGCGGGTGTTGCGAAAGCAACATCAGTTCCTTCGGGGACTTTCACGCTTGCACCATTTTCCTTTCTGTTTCTGTTACAATTTTAACATCCTTATTCAAAGCTTTTGAAAGCAGCTGTGCAAGGCTTCCAGCGCCAATCTCAACTCTGCGCCTTGCTTTTTCAAGCTCTTTGGTATAACGCTCCATCTCCTGTTTCTTTTCCACAAGCCCGCGCTCAAGCCCTGAAACTTCGAGCTTCAGCTTGCGAATCCTTTCATTTATATCCATAGCTTTGATCTCTTTTTCTATCCTGTTTATTTCAACCTCGATTTCGTTGAGAGGCCAGAAAAGCTCGCTGAAGAAATCCAATTGGAGAAGTTTTTCTATGGTTGCGATGCTCCGCTTCTTTTCTCTTTCCTTCAATGCGATTGTTCCTTCAGCAACCGCTTTTTTAAGTTCCTTCAGCACCGCTTTTATGCTTGCTCCCTTCGGGTCCGCTTTCAGTAAAAGCCAGGGCTCTGAAATAAGCTTCTCAAGCGATTTGTAAAGTTCGGAATCCATACTGTAAAGCGATCTATCGTAAGCGTTCTTGAGCTTCTTTAATGGCCTGCGCAGCGGTGCAAAGCTTGTGAGCGCTTGCTCCCTGAGCCTCTCCTTCTTTTCAGAGAGCTCTATCTCTTTGCGTTCTAGCTCAGCAAGCCTCTTCGCTTCTGCAGAGCTTTGCAACATTTCGAGCTTTGCTTTTTCTTCACCATGTCTTTTCTCAAGCATCTTTCGTTCTGTTCTGCAGGCTTCCACCTTTCTCTGAATCTCTTCTACATAATGCATATTCTCCTCAAGCTCGCTAAGCAGTTTTTCTATCATACTTGAAAACACTATCGGCTGGGCATTTATCACCTGCCTCAGCCTTTCGAGAGAATCATCAATGCTCTGCAGAAGTTTTCCTATTGTGCGCATTGTTTCCGGCAATGCGGTGCTTGCATAAGCAATATTCTTCCTGCTTGCAAATATCTCTCTCTCAAGCAAAACCTTGCTCTCATAACAGTAATCTGCTATGCTTTGCGCATCGGCATCAAATGGCGGCTCAATCTTCTGAAGGAGAAGCGAAACTCTCCTGATAAAACCCTCCTTGCCTGTTAGTGCTGCTTTCCTGAAGCGCTCGTTTTCTATCGCTAATTCCTCCTTTCCAAGCTCATCTATAAGTGCTCCAATCTCCCTTATACAGTGTTTTATTTCAGCGAATATTTCCGGAACTTCTCTTTGCAGAGCGGTGCTTTTCGCGCGTTCGCTCTCAACAAACTCGCGAACTTTGCTAAGCTCTAAAGTAATGCTCTCACGCTTTCCAAAAAGCTTTGCAAGCAAACCCATAACAGAACAATAATAAAGCGAAGGGTAAAAATTATTAACGCAAACAAAACTTCTCGCAGTTTTATCGGAACATAGCTGAGCAAGCATTTTAAAGCGCTTTTCAACAGATTAATTTTGATGAGCCTGCAGAATATAAAAGCGCTGAATGAAAGAGCAAAAAAGCTTGCTGAAAGAATCCTTGCAGAGCAAGATATTGCTGTAATTCACCACTACGATGCAGACGGTTTAGCAAGCGGTGCAATAATGGTTAAGGCATTGCAGAGAGCAGGCAAGAGTGTAAAGTTTCTGGGAATAAAACAGCTCTACACCGATACAATAGAAGAAATCAGGGCGCTTGGCGATTTTTTTGTTTTTGTTGATTTTGGCAGCTCGCACATAAAGGAACTTAGCGAAGCGTTCTCAGATAATTTTGTTGTTATAGACCACCATCAACCGAAATACAATGACGCTTACAATTTTCTGAACTGCTGGCATTTTGGAATAGATGGAAGTAAAGAGGCAAGCGGTTCAACGCTGGCATATATTGTTGCAAAGCATATTGGCGATAATACCGATTTAAGCAGCTTAGCGATAGTTGGCTCTGTTGGTGATATTCAGGATTCAAGCGGCAAACTCATTGGGTTGAATAGAAATGTGCTCAAAGAAGCGATAGCAAACCGCATTGTTCTTGCAAAGCGTGACTTAAGGCTCTATGGACGCTTCACAAGACCTATTGTGCAATTTCTCGCATACTCCACAGACCCTATAATTCCCTTCCTTACAGGTAGCGAGGAAAACAGCATGCGCTTTTTGCTTGATAGGGGGTTTGAGCTTAAGAGAGATGAGCGCTGGCTGAGCTATGAGGACCTGACCTATGGAGAAAAGCAAAAGCTTGCTACAGAGCTCATAATATACATGAGCTCTTTGGGTGTGCCTGAATGGAAAATCGCAAGGCTTATTGGTGAAACCTATACATTGCTGAAAGAACCTCGTGGCCCTTTGAGGGATGCTAAGGAATACGCAACATTGCTGAATGCCTGTGGCAGAAACGATGCATGTGAAATAGGTTTTGCAGTATGCCTGGGCAATAGAGATGAGGCATACGCCAAAGCATTAAGCCTGCTTGCAGAACATAGAAAAAAGCTGCGGGAAGGAATACAGCTGATGATTGAGGAAGGCGTTGAGGAGCGCAAGAATTTCTACTACTTCAATGCAGGCTCGAGAATAAAGGATTCTCTTATCGGTGTGATCGCAGGCATGCTTTATTCCAGCAATGCAATCTCACAGGAAAAGCCCATAGTTGCACTTGCAAAACAAGATGACGGTTTTATAAAGGTCAGCGCTCGCGCAACACAAGAGCTTGTAACAAAAGGCCTAAACCTTGCAAAGGCTTTGCGAGAATCCTGTGCTAAAATAGGAAATAGTGCAGAAGGTGGAGGCCACAATATAGCTGCAGGTGCGCGCATAAAGGAGAAATCGATAGAAGAATTCCTCAACATACTCGATAAGAAGATTGAGGAGCAGTTACATTAACAAAGCCTTTTATGCATTTCTCTATTCTTTAGGCAGTATGGATGTGATGGAGCTCATAGAGAAAAGAAGAAAACTCATTGATAAAGAGATTGAAAGGGTTTTTCCGAGAAATGCGAGGAAATGGCTTGTTTTTGCATTAGGTAAACCTAGGTTTGCTTTTGATGCCCCAACAATTCAGGAAGGGCTCACCGATCAGGTTTGGGAGTTCTTGGATAGAGGCGGTAAGCGCTGGCGTCCGGTGCTGATGGTTTCTGCATGCAAGGCTCTTAATGGCTCGGAAAGGCTTGCAATGCGCTTTACGCCTCTTATAGAACTCATCCATGAAGGCACATTGCTTGTGGATGATGTTGAAGATAATGCAGATGTGCGCAGGGGTAAGCCAGCGATGCATAGGATTTACGGTATTGATGCTGCTGTAAACACAGGCAATGCAATGTATTTCATACCGCTTGCAATGCTCTATAAAAATACGCAGAGGCTTAGCAAGGAAAAGAGGCTCAAGATTTATGATTTGTATGCTGAAGAGATGCTGAGGCTCAGCATAGGCCAAGCGATGGATATACACTGGCACAAGGGTGGAAAGCGCAGAATAAGTGAGAATGCATACTTACAAATGTGCGCATACAAAACCGGTGTTTTGGCAAGGTTTGCAGCAAAGCTTGGCGCAATACTTGCAGGCGCTAGCAATAAACAAATAGAAGCCCTTGGCAAATTCGGCGAATGCTTGGGCATAGCGTTTCAGATACAGGATGATATCCTAAATATTGCCCCCAAGAGCAAAAAGTGGGGCAAGGAAGTGGGTGAAGATATAACCGAAGGAAAACGCACGTTGCTTGTTATAAAAGCATTGCAGTGGTTGCCAAAAAAGGATGCTAAAAAACTCCTATTAATACTGAATTCGCACACAAGGGATAGGCGAAAGATAAGGCAAGCGATTGCACTAATAAAAAAATCCGGTGCAATTGAATACGCAAGAAAGAAGGCAAAATCAATAATTAAAAGCGCCTGGCGTGATCTGGAGAAGTTGCTCCCAGAAAACGAAGGAAAACAGGAACTGCTTGCATTCACAAGGTTTGCTGTGGAGCGAGATATTTAATCAATTATATCAACTACATCCAATTGCTTGCATCGACAACCAGCATTTAATAGTTCTGAAACACTCGGCTTGGTTCTGCCCTCATCACCTGAAATGAATTCCTTCACATAGAGCCCAGACTCAGCTCTTATCTTGAGTTCTATAAGCTTACCTTTCTTTTTTGCTTCAAGTATTCTTACCCTTTTCTTCCTTACAATATCCGCACGCCTCCTTAAAACTCTCAAAGGGGTTCTCTGTTCAACAGCATAAGTGCCAATAAGTTTCTCTAGCTCCTTGCCACTAACTTCCTCCGTACATTCAACTCTTGCCAAATATACCTTATCGCTTTTCTTTGCCTTAAGCTCTGCGATCCTCTCCTTTGCACAATATTTCAAACCAATAACTTCAATCTTTCCTTTTTCGGCCTCATTTATTTCTTTTTCCAATTTCTTTAGGTCCGCATTTCGCTTTTTCGGTTCAATAATCTCAAGCACAAATTCCCTGCCAGGGCCAAGCATCCTCACATCTATATCTTCACGGCCAGCGCCATGAAGCTTAGCCTGCGGCGCATCGAACGCTTGCGTAGCATGTTTTGCAATAAGTTCTTCTACAGACTCTTCACTTAGAACGCCCTTGTAATTGCAGTATTCGCACCCCTTTCCTTTGCACTTGAAGCAGTAGTGCTTTGTTTGAGGCAGCGCAATATACTTCTTGTAGCGTCCGGTGATGTAAACAGAGCGCACTAGAAAAAATATAAGGTCCTGATTGAAGTTCACTAGTATTTGAACATCCGGATTTTTAAAATCTGCCTTTGCTTTGAGTTCCTTCTCCAAACGTTTTACTAATAATGGCTGAAACTTTTTTTTCAGCATTGTTTTTGCTTCTTCACTTAGATAATCTTCAAATGTGCACCCAACAAGGAAGCTCTCAAACTCATAGCCTTTCAACGTTTCTTTTATCTTCTCCACAAGCTGTGCCAATAACTCTCTATTAAACCCTGTGAATTCAAAACCAACGGGCTGCATTGGAAAAATAAAAGGGATAAAAGCTTATAAATCACTTGCACCTGATTGCTGCCTGCGCTGCCGCTAGCCTTGCAATTGGAACTCTGTATGGAGAGCAGCTTACATAGTCTAAACCAACCTTGTGGCAAAACTCTATGCTTTGCGGATTGCCGCCGTGCTCGCCGCAGATGCCAAGCTCAATCTCTTTGTTGGCTCTTCTCCCTTTTGTTATTGCGATTTTCATAAGGGAACCAACGCCCTTAGTATCTAGCTGTGCAAATGGATTTGCCTCGAGAATTCCCCGCTCTATATACTGTGGCAGGAACTTTGCTTCTGCATCATCTCGTGAGAAGCCAAATGTTGTCTGTGTAAGGTCGTTTGTGCCAAATGAGAAAAAGTCTGCATGCTTTGCAATTTCATCTGCAACAACACAAGCTCTTGGAAGCTCTATCATCGTGCCTACTTTGTACCTTACCTTTACACCCTCACGCTCCATCACTTCGCTAGCTTTTCTTTCCACAAGTTCGCGCATGAGTTTAAGCTCTTTTGCAATGCCAACAAGTGGTATCATTATCTGCAGCTTTACCCTATATCCTTCTCTCATCGCCTTTATCGCTGCCTCAATTATTGCCTGCACCTGCATCTCATATATTTCTGGGAACGTTAGGCCTAGGCGCACACCTCTATGGCCTAGCATCGGGTTTGCTTCAGAAAGCATGCGCGCTTTCTCAAGCAAGAATGCCTTTTCTTCAAGCTCCTTCAATGTTATCTTTTTCTTGCACTGCTCGCACTCAAGTTTTCTTATTTCCTCAAGAAGTGCTTCTTTATTCGGCAGGAACTCGTGCAATGGCGGATCTAAAAGCCTTATAATCACCGGCAAGCCATTCATTATCTTAAACAGTTCATAGAAGTCTTTTCTCTGCATAGGTAATAGCTTGTTCAAAGCTTTCTTGCGCTCTTTTTCGTTAGCAGCCATTATCATCTTATGCACTATTGGCACGCGTTCCTTTGCCATAAACATGTGCTCTGTTCTGCAAAGACCAATACCTTCCGCTCCAAACTCGCGAGCTTTGGCTGCATCAACCGGATTATCTGCATTTGTCTTGACGCCAAGCTTCCTTATACCATCAGCCCACTTGAGCAATGTTTTTAGGTGTGTGCTCATCGAAGGCTCTATCATCGGTGCCTGCCCCAATATAACGCTTCCTGTGTTGCCATCTATTGTAATCCAGTCGAATTCCTTCACTACAATGTCGCCAACTTTGAATATCTTTTTATCCAGATCTATCTGTATCGCTTCGCAGCCAGCGACGCAAGGCTTGCCCATTCCCCTTGCCACAACTGCAGCATGCGAATTTGAAACAAGAACAGGAGTGTATCTTGATGAGAAAATTATGAAATTTTTATCGAGTTCTTCCTCCGCATCCACTTCAAAGTTATATACATAAGTAACGCCTTTATGAGAAACCTCCCTTACCCTATACATTCGTAGATCAGATTCTAAAATACGTTTAAGCAAAGCCTTGGTCTCACCTGCACAAAATGGAAGATAATCTTTAGCTAGAACATCTGCACTAACCATCAGATTTCTTCCAATCATCTGCTTAGTTCGACCATTGTTGCTTATGCGCCTTGCCGGGTTTGGAAGAACATCCCGTATTGAAAAGAGTTTCGAGCCATACTTTCTTTTTTTCACATCAAAGGAAATTTTTGCAGAATGTTCAATGATGTCTTCCAACCGTTCTACAATCTGAATATTATAAATACCTCTATTTGTAGTAACCTGCGGCACTATCCCAAGCCTAAGACAGCAAACCACAATGCTCCTGAGCAATTCCTCACTTGCTACATATAGCTGTATTCTATTGTTGTTAAAGGACCCGTCCCCATCCAATACGCCTGCAAGAAATTCAAGAGAGGAAATTTCATCTAACGTTAATACCCACTGCACAAGGTTATTCTTAATTGTGTGCAATACCTGTGCTGGTTTCCTTTTGAAGCATATGAGATCCAAAACTTGACCGCACACAGTTCGTCCACCTATAGAAGCTTTCGTTGTCCTTGTTCTAGAATAAGTGAATGGTTCTCCAAATGCCGCTTTGAAAGTATCTTTCACCTTTTGGATGATTTCTTTTTTCCTTCCTTCTTCCTTTTGAATAAATGTTATGCTACCTTTAGTTTCTTTTAAATTTATATAACCATCCGTAAGGATAATTCCAGCAACATAAGCCAACTCAGGGCAGTGTTCGCGGGTTATCGGTGGGATATTATCTATAAGGCAAAGGAAGCCGTTCTTCTTGGTAACCTCTTCAATAGGTTTTTTCTTTAAGATACCATTTTCAAATACAACAAGCTTATGGTCTGGTGTAATCGTAATGGTATTTCCTTTAGCTCTGCCTGTTTGGGACAGCTCAAATTCTACTGCATCTGCCATTCTGCAGCCGGCCGCTATTATGTTTCTCCAAACAGTTTTCATCTTCTTTGTATCAAAAGAAAGTATCTTGAATCTCTCCCCCTTTGCAATCCTCCTAAATAGCTCTTCTGCAGAGAGAAAGCCCTTATTGGTGAGAATCAGGGTTTTCCCTGCAACACACGTCATTCCACCTCGCGAAGTGAGCACGCCCTGAGAGGCTATAACTCCATGTATGTCCTCTGGCGTTGTTTCAGGTCTTACAAGCAGAACCTTTTCCCCCTCATTTGCCATCGCTTCGGCAACATCCGCATCAAATACAACTTTGCCGCAAGCAGCGCCTGGACTTGCTGGCAGACCCTTTGCTATTATCTCAACATCCGCTGTTGGGTCTATCTGCTTGTGGAGAAGCTGGTTTATCTGCTCCGGCGTAACGCGCATTATAGCCTCTTCTTTATCTATAAGACCTTCCTTGGCCATCTCAACAGCTATGCGCACCGCAGCCATTGCTGTGCGCTTTCCTGTGCGTGTTTGGAGCATATAAAGCTTGCCGTTCTCTATTGTAAATTCAAAGTCCTGCATATCCTTATAA
>JAGHBI010000058.1 GCA_021161055.1 Candidatus Iainarchaeum sp.
CAGAGCTTATTGCGCCACTTATAAATCCCAGGGAATATTTCGCGCATAAAAAACTAAAATACCTAATATTTAAATATAAGTTAGGTCACATCAATTATTAAGCGGGTGAAAAGATGAACAACTACGAATACTATACAAAAGCTGATTTGAGCAAGTATCAGGGTAAGTGGGTGGCCATCTACAATAATAACGTAATTGCCTTTGGAAACTCATTTAAAGAGGTGGCAAAAAAGGTTGATAAGCAGTTTCCCGGTATAAAGCCCCTATTCGCAAGAGTGCCCGAGCAGGTAATTCACGTCCTGTGAGAATGCATGAATTCACCATGCACTTTCTTCGCCAGTAAGGCGCGAGATTGTGCTTTTTCTCGGCACCGGGAAGAAATACTTGAGCGAAATAGCTGAACATCTAAAGCGAGCCCCACAAACAGTAGATTTCCATCTTAAAATTCTTGAAAATGCGGGCCTTGTTTCTTCCTCGAGCGAAGAGGGGAAAGTATTTTACCAGCTAAAGGATAGGTCAATTTTAAAGTTCCTTCGCGAGCGCAGGCCGATACCTGCACTGCACCATCCAAAACCACCACATGAAATAGTTGAAGATGCAATGAATGAAATAACAAAAAGGCTCGATGAAATTGAAAAAAGGCTGGAAAGAATTGAGAGGAAGCTAGCTCAATTGCTCTGCTTTTTCCTCGAGTTCCCTGACAAATCGCTCGCTTATTTCTCTCTTGCCGAAGTAGTCTGCTTTTATCGCTAGGCTTATTTTGTTCGCCAGTGCACGAGCCATCTTGCCGCGATGTTCCCTCCTAACCTTTCGCAATAGCGGGTGCTGGAATATTATGCCGTGCTTTGGTGGCTTGGTTCCTTTGCGCAGGTGCTTGAACAATGCTTTTTCTGCACCAATAACCTGAATTGTTGAAGAAGGCATAAATGCAAGCTTCTGTAATGACTTGGCTTCTCTAAGCAAACGAGCTCCTAAAAGTGGCCCGGCAACCTTTGCAAGGTTTGGCAGCTTTGCTTGCATTTCCCTTTCAATAAACTCTGCAAGCGCTTCCCTGTATTTCTTTATTTCAAGCGCTCTTTCCGCCAGCTCTTTTATGGCGCGCGCTTGTTCAGCGTTCAGTTCGGAGCCCGCGCTTACCTTTGCCTTCTCGGCCAATTCCTCAGCAAGCGATTCGTTAGCATAATACTTAAAAATCTCCTCTTTGGTAAAATTTTCCCGCAAGGTGATATTTGCAACAAGAGCCAGGCTCTTTTCAGGCTCCTTCGCCAACCTAAAAAGCTCTGGGAAATGCAGAGAGTACCAGTCGCGGACATCTTCAAAAAGCATATTGAATATCAAATCGAGGTCTTCAAGCGTGTTCACAGCCTTTATTATGTGCGCCTCTTTGCTCGCAAGCTTTTCCTTCACTTCTTTCCTCGTTTTTTCAATAACCTTCTTCCGCAAGCTTTCAAGGGTTTTCATGTAATGCACCTTTAAAAATAAACTTCGAGAAACCCTTTAAAACACTATTTATGCAAATTTTAGTATTGGCTGGTGTGAGCAATGCCTAGGGAAGAATTGCAGAATCTTGCATTGAGAAGGCAGCTTTTTTACCCCACTGCAGAGATTTATGCGAATGCGCCAGCGGGTTTCTGGGAGTTTGGACCTATTGGCGTAAGGATAAGGAACAATATAATCGCATTCTGGCGCAAGGAGCTTGTGGAGAGGGAGCGCTTGCTTGAGATTCATGGCTCTGTTATTCTGCCTCGCGCGGTATTCGAAGCTTCCGGGCATCTGAAATCCTTCAATGATCCTATAGTGCAATGTAAAAAGTGCCATGCGCTTTTCAGAGCAGATAAGCTCATTGAAGAAAAAACAGGCATGCATGTTCCTGAGTCCATGTCCATTGAGGAAATAGACAAACTCATCGCCAAGCATAATATAAAATGCCCCAAGTGCAGAGGCGCGCTTAGCAATGTTAGGCTGTTCAATATGATGATGCGCGTTCTTATCGGCGCTACACAGAACCAAGAATGCTTTTTGAGACCTGAGACATGTCAGAATATTTTCCTTGATTTCTTGCGCCTCTATAAGGCGAGCAGGCAGGGCCTGCCTCTCGGTATTGCACAGGCTGGCTCCTCTTTCCGCAACGAGATCGCTCCAAAACAGACATTGCTCAGAGAACGCGAGCTCGGTCAGATGGAAATCGAAATATTTTTCAATCCTGATAAAATAAATGATGTTGAGCATTTTGATGAGGTTGCTGATTACAAATTGATGCTCCAGAGACTGAACAGAGAGGGCATCGAAGAGATAAGCTGCGAGCAGGCGGTAAAACAAAATATCGTTTCAGGAAAACTCATTGCATACTGGTTAGCGCGCTTGCAGCAGTTCTACGAAAAGTGCGGAATTGCCAAGCAAAAGATGCGCTTCCGCGAGCTCGATGCTGAAGAAAGAGCATTCTATGCAAAGGAAACTTGGGACTTTGAGGTTTTAACCGATCTGGGCTGGATTGAATTGGTTGCATGCAATTACAGAACAGATTATGATTTAAAAGGGCATTCGCTCGGCAGTAAAAAGGATTTGAGCGTAAAGGAAGATAATAAAGCTTTCATTCCGCATGTGTTCGAGCTTTCTGCAGGCATCGATAGAACCTTCTATGTTGTCCTTGACCAAGCAATTAGGAAGGAGAAACGCGGCAAAGAGGAGAGGCTCTATTTAGATCTGCCTGTACAGCTTGCACCATACCTGGTTGCAGTTTTTCCTCTTGTAAGCAAAGACGGTCTGCCTGAAAAGGCTCACGAGGTATTTACCCTTTTAGAGGACTATGAGTTTTTCTGCATCTATGATGAGAAGGGTTCCATTGGCAGGCGTTATGCGCGCGTAGATGAAATTGGCGTGCCATATGCAATTACAATAGATTATGATACAATGAAAGATGATACTGTTACGATTCGCGAGCGCAACACAATGAAACAGAAACGCGTTGCGATTGAATCATTGCCAGAATTGCTCTGGAAGCTTTCGGTTGGAAAATTGAGTTTTCAGAATATATGATAGCACTGCAACTATATTTTGTGCTTTAGCAGTGCCAGTGCAAATCTCGCATTATCATATTTGTGCAGTGAATAATTGTCCCAAAACACACATGTGCCACCACAAACAATAACTCCCTTGCCATGCTTTGCGTAGCCAAAAACAGGCGCTTTTTTGCTTGCTGTGATTTCGGTTTCCACAAGAGGCTCTGCGTTATGGCTTAGCTTAAGTGTGCACGTGCATGGAAGAACAATACGCCCTATTTTCAAACCTGGGAAATGTATACGGCTGGTTAATATAAGAAAGGGCTCGCCCGCATTGTTTTTGTGATCTCTCACATCGTTGTACTGGAATTCGATGCCAAAATTAGTTGATACTTCGTTTATATGTTCTGCTACGTGGTCCTCGTTTTTATAGTATGCTAAAAATATTGCTTTTCCACCTTTTTCTATAAAATTGGATATGAGAGATATCTCCCTTCCAGAAAAACTTTTTTCCGGGTAATTAAAGACAGCAACATCTGCTTGCAATGTCTTTTCAAGGTTTTCCGATACTATAAGCTCGAGCCCCGCGCTTTGGATAACTCTCATTAACTGCGAGAAGTAATACTCATCCTCTATTGAAAATTCAAGGTGAGAGAGGTCCCATGCAATTTTCATCCCCTCACCCATAAAATATACACAAAATAAAACTTATAAGCATTCAGACCTATCACAGTTCCTCTTCAGAAATAACCCTAATTCCATTCTTCTTCAGGAGCCGAGCAGTTATGCCATCGCCCTTTATAATTCTGCCTGAAAACGTTCCATCGTAAATCTTGCCAGAGCCGCATGAAGGACTTTTTTGCTTTAAAATAGCTTCTTTAATTCCGAGCAATTTTGCAATTTTTAGGACCTTCTTTGCACCTCTCTCAAAATATTTGGTTACATCCTTTCCAGAGCGGGTTATCACTCTATCCCCTTTAATC
>JAGHBI010000055.1 GCA_021161055.1 Candidatus Iainarchaeum sp.
CTCGGTATATTTATAAATTCCCTCAAGGCAACACAGGCAGAGCTTAGAGAAGCACTTATAGATACAATAAATCAAGCGATGAATGAGCTCTGGAATAACGTGTATCCTTATGGTGACTACACAGGATTAAAACTTCTCACGAATGATACCTATGAGCTTGTTGTGAGAACCAATAACAGATGGCTTCCTGTTGAGGGAACGCTAAGTGGTGGCGAACGCAGTGTTGCAGCACTGGTTTTGAGAATTGCAACCTCTTTTGTGCTCGCAAGAAACCTGAATATGCTCATACTTGATGAGCCAACTCATAACCTAGATGAAAGAACGGTTAGTGTGCTGGCGGATATGATAAAAAATATTCTGCCAACATTTGTGGAGCAGATATTTCTGATAACGCATGACAAGGAGATGGAAAAAGCTGCGAGTGCAACCCTTTATCTTCTTGAAAGGGATAAGGAGCAAAATGGCGTAACAAAAGCTGAATTGCTCTCGCTTCGTGATTAACTCTCTTCACCATCCAGAAGCCGTGAGATATAGCCTGCCATGAGGTTTATCTCAAGTTTTGTGAACGGCAGCTCTAGGCTCCTTATGAACTGCTTGTTCTTTTCAAAATCTTTACAAAACTTATCCGGATATGTGGCAAGCAATTCCTTTGCCCTGTGCTTTATAATTTTAGGTACCGCTTTGCCCATCGTATCACCTAAAGTTCAACCCGCTCTGTGGTGCCGTCAGCATATACCCTGAGCACCGCCATTGGCAGAACCTTCTGCTCGAGCTCCCTCTTAGCAACAGCATAAGGAGTATCCTCTTTTGATGGTTTTATCAGTGGAGGCGCACCGAGCGCTAGCTGTAAGGCTCTTGCGCCAATAATCCTTGCAATTTCAAACCTTGTTAAAGGTTTCATAATGACACCGCAAAAAGCAGGGATAATAAGGAAAAGTGGGGAGAAAGAATTAAAAAGTTATATTTTTGTTATTGGCGTGATGTTTTGGGGATTACAGTGATATTTTGTACCTTGGGATTTTTACCAGCGGTTGAATATATTGCTGCTGCAAGTTCATATCGGAAAAAAGTACTATTTTCATCGAGGAGTTTATATAGAATGTTGGATAGAAGGCTGCTCGCAATATTTACGTATTCATCTAAATACGCTTTCTTCGGGTTCTCTCCTAAAAATGCCCCAAGCCCCTTCTCCGCAAGCATTTCTCGCTCAAGCTCCTGCAACATTAATTCTGCGTACTGAAGCTTTCTCAGCAAGGTCAAAATGCTCTCAGCTAGAGCAGAACCCTTTTCCTTGCAAACCCAGTGAAGGGAATCTGGTTTTATAATTGTGGCCCAGCCCTCGCTTTCAAGCTTTAGAGCATCCACGAGCGGAACTGCCTCTATCTGCCCTTCGAAAAGCGGTCCAACAGGGAAGCTGTGCAAGGAATATTCGCGCTTCCTTATTTCTCTGGATTGTTTATTGGTATGGGTTCTGTGAAAAAGGTTTGCATAGCAGGGAATCGCTGAATTAAAAAAGAATGCATTCTGCATGAATTTTGCAACAACAAAGGAACTTCCAAGAACATTCGATGCTTCAATAGAATGTGGTTTGCAGCAATCACAATTCAATGTTTCGAAACCAATATTGTTTTCTATTATTGCATGCGCCAATAATTTAGCATCAAACTTCGCACGGACTAATGGAGGCGTACAATTAATAGTATTATTAAGAGGTTCGCACGATGCATAAAGAACGTTCTCAAGGAAAACAGTTGCTGCATCACTGTTGGTCAGCCTGGCTGCATCCTCTGGCATTATTGAAAGAAGGTTTGCAAGTATTGCTGCCTTATCATAATCAATGCATTCATTGAAGATGAAGTGGTTCAGCTTCTTTGGTTCATTTTCCATCACAAAACCATCGAAATAGCTCCAGCCCTTTTGGAGAAGAAACTGTCTTTCAGCCTCTAGAAGAACTGGTTTTATTTCGGTTGCATTGCAGAGGAAAACATACGCTTTTTTCAGCTCCTTGAAAGTTTCGCAGAACACCTTAAGGAACTGCCCCTCTTGAATTACGCCTATGCTGAAGTCACCTATCAGAGCGCCCAGCTTCTTAGCCATTTGAGCGCTTGGTGCTTTTAACGTAAAGCATGGATGAAATTCGCAACTATACTTTTGCCTGTCAGATTCATTCACAAATTTTGCAAAAATGCGTCTCTTCGCTTCGCGGTAGCGTAGCTCTGCAAGCGTATAGGTGGGGGAAGGCATATTAAGAGAACGTTTGTGTGCTTTAAAAAGCCCCTTAAAGAGTTCAGTTCCGCTGAACCGCTAAACTAAAGCAAAGCTTCTGTTTCTTCATCCCTTTTTCGCATGCTTTCCTCGTATTGCAATGCAGCTTCCTCAAGCGTTATTTCGTGCTTTGAGGGCATCGATCTGCGCTGCCTTACTCTGAAGAATAATGGGTAGCCAACAGCTTCGCCAATAATCAGAGCCTCACCCACCTGCAAGGATGTTATCATATCGAGGCTTCGCTTATCTATGGCTTCGGCAGATTTTGCAACGTGATCTAGGTCATAGGGATTTGTTATGCGCAAAATTATTTTTGTGTTGCACTGGCTCAGTGTTGTTGTATCAAGTTGCACAGGCCTTTGAGAAATTAAGCAGAGAGAAGCACCGAATTTTCGGCCTTCTCTTGCGATTGTTCTTAAGATTTCTCGAGAGATCGCCTGCTCTTCTGAGGCATGTTCGGGTATAAACTGGTGTGCCTCTTCTATTATGAGAAGGAATGGCGCTATATTTTGCCTGCGTCTCTCACTAAACATCTTTTGAGCAATATAGCTCACAATTATCTGTTTTTTCTTTATATCGATAATATCCGAGAGGTCTATTATTGCAAGTCTGCCAGGCATAACTAAATCACGAATACTTGGCAGGTCAAGCTTTGAAAATAGCTTCAAAGATTCAAGTTCAGAGAGCCATGCGAGCAGAGCTCCTTTGGTATTGCTTTTTATATCGCTATCCTCAGTTATAGCCTGTTTTAGCCTTGCAAGGTCAAATGGGCCAGAGCCGTTTCGCATCTCCTTTTTAAGCTCTCCCAGAATCCTGCTAAGTTCTCTGCGCTGCGCAAGGCTTATGCCTGGAATTATACTTGCAAGCACCCTTATGCTAAGGTTCGGAACACCAATCCTTATATTATTCCCTTTTACAAGGAGTGTTTTATCGCTGTAGTCAGCATAGCCCCGTTTTGCTGGTTCTGCAAAGCTTGAGTATTCACCGTGCGGATCAAAAACTACGCAGGCTATTCTTCCATGCTCTTTTTTTCTATCCAGGAGTTCCTCAATAAGACAGGAAACTGCATACGACTTGCCAGCACCACTAATACTTAAAACCGCAAGGTGCTTCTTTAACAGACGTGTTAGATTGAGCTTAACATCCAAATCATGGAATTCCACTTTGCCCAGATGCAAGCCATTATCATCAAAGCGATAAAATTTTCTTAAAAGTTCTGTACTGGCCAACCTTACCTTAGTGCCTGGCGATGGCGGTGTGCTTGGCCTCTTCACACCGCTAGCGGTAAAAATGCCTAGAGGCCTTGTGTTTGCTACAATGTATTCCCATTCAGCAGTTGGAAACTGCTCAAATATTGCATTGCCTCTTGCCTCAAATTCCTTTACTGAATCGGCTCTTTCAAAGTACTTGTTTGTTTTTATCACATTGGTTATTAAGGCAAGCATTGTGCCCTCTGCGTGCTCTATCTCAACAAACTGGCCCCTATGCACAATTCCTTTTGTAACAACAAAATCTACGTTTGCTGGACTCGGAGAGCTTGCGGTTGAAATAACCGTGCCAACATATTCACTAACCACAATATCACCTAGAAAGGTCTTCTATTTCTCCTCAAAAGAGTATTGAAACGCGTTTGAAGCTTACAATATATTTTATCCATAACTGCATTTATTTCTTCTTGCTTCAGTTTGGCGTGCAAATCTGCCTCGAGAAGAACTGTTGGGTAGCTGTACTCGCGGTGCCCTGAGCTAAGAGCGTATGTGACGCTTGCAATCCTATCGATTTCTTTTTTTAGTTCTGCCTTATCACTTGCATTGGAAAGGAACTCTACACGCAATGGCATATCGTAATCGCTCGCTCTCAAATAAAATGCATAAAGTTTGTTTGCGTAATCCTTGCTGAAATCATTCAGCACTGGATGCTCACGAGCGCTTTTGGCATAGGGAAATGCAAATGAGCGTTGCCCTTCTTTAAGCAGATAGTTGAGCAGAATAACATCATAACTTATATCTCTTTCTGCACTGCCAATCTCAAGAATCTCCTGCATGCGCGTACCCCTCGAATCCTCAACGCAGGCAACAAGCATGCATGCGTTTTTTTCTGCAGTGCGATACAATTTTTCGAAAGCCCTTATAACGTCTTTATAAAGCGGTTTTATACAGGAATTATTCCTTGGTTTATCTGCATGCTGTGGTACTATGGAACCATCCAGGAAACAGAAATCCGGTTTGAAGCGCTCTATAACCTCTGTCGCTAGGCCTATTTCCTTCAGTAGGCGCTGCAAGCTCTTGTTCGTGCTTATGTCCTCCTTTTGCAAGGCTCTTGCGGTTATTATTGGCTCTGGGAACGATATCGTTTCTGGCCAGTAGTAAGCGTTTTCAAGCCTGCTGTTTTTATACTCGAAAATTGCAGCTATTGCTCTAACCAGAACAATTTCGATGGAAAGCAGACTTGTGCTTACAAAACCTGAATCTATACCAGCTATTGTTTCGTTCAGGGTCGCTTTTTCCACAGGCAGAACAAGGTTCTTTTCTACAGCCTCATCGCTCTCAAAACTTTTCGCCAATTCCGCAAGTTTTAAAGCAAGTTTCTTTCTTCGCTCCTCACAGCCCTTTATGAGTTCCACTGCTTTATCTATGCTGTTTGTGAACGCCTGCATAATTAGAGTTTGTATTAATGGTTTTTAAAAGGGTTCTAAGCTGAGTTCCGATGATTTATTGCGTTCCAAAACATATAAAAATAGTTTCCCGCATGGGATAAATTTCATTGCACAATTCATTCGGTTTCACACCTGAAGTTAACTCTGGTTAACATTTGTTAACTTTTTGATTGGTTAATTGGGTTAACAATTTTATGGCCTTTTTATATATTTTCCGCGTGCAACCTTTTTGAGAATCCCAAGGGCCTCGAGTTTTTTTATTCTCTTCCAGATGGCTGTTCTTGACATTCCCAAAGAGCCGGAGATTTCAGCCAGGCTTTTATTCTTTTCAACCATTGTAACGATGTATCTGTCCTTCTCATCCATCACCGCTCCCGGAAGTTTCTTTGTGAATATAACATCCACTTTATATGCTGTGCTTGCAAACTCCACTCGAGCTACCGGATGCCTGGCGCACTCATCCATTATTTTCTGTATCCCATAGCCATATCTCTCAATATAGCCTGTGCTGTAGAGGTATTCGCAAAGCAGTGGGTTTTTCGGTATGTGCTCAGGTTCATCTATATTGAAGTCAGGGGGAAACGAACCCGGGCTTCTTATCACAAGTCTTTCCGGATGGATAAAAATTCTAATGTCCGATGGGATTGCATAATTTCTGTGAGAAAATGCATTTATTATGGCTTCTCTTATGCTCCACTCAGGGTATATCAGTATTCTTTCCCTGCGAGTGCCTGTTCTAATATCCATCTTTGGCAGGTTGTTCAGCAAAAAGGCATATATATCATCTATCTGTTTCCATACAGGCCCGGCAAATTCTTTTGTTTCCACTGTTTCGTTTTCCCTGTTGAGAACTATTATTCGTGAAGATGCACCCGGAATAAAAGCGGCGGGATCCTCTGTAAAAAACAGCACGCCTGCATTTGAAAGGAAGTAGCGACCATTCCTCTTAACGATGGCTTTGAGCTTAACTGCATTTTCCCTGAGAGAACCTTTGGGAAGAATTCTGCGTATCTCTGCTCTCTTCTTGAGAAACCATTTCAGGTATTCCCTCTTCAGATGTTTTTCCTTTGCAGGCGATGCAAGAACATCGAATCTGACCCTGAGTCTTTCCACATACCTGAGAATGATCTCGTCCAGGCTCAATGCCCTGTTGGTGTTGCCCACTCTGATGTATGCAGTATTTCCAAACGCTGTGAGCTCCGGAGCCTTTTCAACACGGATTATTATTACCAGCCTGCCACCAACCTTAATTTTATCCATCCTTATTTTTGGCATTGGCGATAAGGTATGTAGAAGATTCGATATCTTCCCAAAATCTTTTGAAGAGGTACCGACAATTCTTCCGCTGTCATCAACACCAACAATTATCGCTCCACCTGATGAGTTTGCAAATGCACATATATCTTCGGCTATGCTCTGAGAAAACTTTCGTTTGAACTCTACTGTTTCCCCCTCACCCTGCTTCAGAATATCGAGCAGATTTTCTATACGCATAATACTAATTTTGCATTTAAATTTAAAAAGGTTAACTCTGGTTAACATTTGTTAACTTTTTGATTGGTTAATTGGGTTAACGAACTCCCATCAGGCATTTGAGGTGCCGGAAATGCTGTTCCTCTGCAGAAAACAGCAGTATTTGCAGATTCTGCAGAGATTCTGAAAAACTTTTAAAACCCAGAAGGCAAATATGTTTTATGGGGAAAGGGTTTTCGTTCCTGAGAAAGCTTTTCAAAAGACCTGCGAGGTATCCTGTTTTAGAGCATCTCCATAGCATGAAGCGTAAAGGTTTGCGCCTAGTAGAAGCATGGGCAAGACTTTCAGAGCGCCAAAGGTTACAAGCGATAGATGAAGCCAGGAGGCACAGCAAGGTTGTTAAGATTTTTGTGGACAACGATGCGATGGTGTTTTTTAATACAGGTGGCAGGAAAAGCGTTGCTATCGATTCTATTGATACACGCAAGTGTCACAGGCTTTATGGCGAGGAATATAACGTGAGGGTTAAAGGAGCTGAGTATTATGAGGTAGGCAAGAGAAGAGCGCCCATTGTAACAACCTGTGTAGTAGACCCCTGTACGGTGTTTCTTGTATATGCTCTAGACGATCGAGGCAGAATCACTAGAGCAGGAGTGTTCCATCGCGCCTCTCCCGCTTCCCATGAACCGCTTAAAAGATTAATAGAGGGTGTTTCGAAAGGAGACACTGTTTATGTGAAGGTTGCTGGATTTACTTTAGCACCGTACAGAAATCCCAAAAAAGAAGAGGCTGCGATTCGAAAGGAGCTGAGCAGATTCGGAGATAAGGTTAAAATTATGGGTATTGAGCTGGGCGGCCCAAAATACCAAACAGTAGAAACCATTCCGATGCGAGGCATTATCAGGACCTTCTGGAGACAAGAAAAAGAGCCCCGAATAAAGAGAATCTGATTCTGTATTTTTGCTTCCAGTTATCCCTGTCGGTGTGCGGCTGTTTACCGTTTCATTATGCCAAAGATTAAATATCTGATAATTATCTTATAGGTGAGCACATGGGTGAAGTTGTTATACCGATTCCGAAAGAGCTGGAAGAGGATAAGGCTGAAATAGTGCGCAAGCTGAATGAATTCGTGCAGCTGGAGGCAAAAAGGAAAATGCTGATTAAACTGTTTAATAGGCTGATGGTGGGAGCGAAAACGGTAAACGATAAAGAGCTCGTGAGGTTTTCAAAGAAATTCAAAAGTGCTGGCGCAAAAGAACTTGAAAAGAAAGGCCTGATATAGATGTTTCTAATTGTTGACGCAAATATTATATTTTCTTTTTTTAATGCCAAATCAAAAGCGAGAGATATTTGTACTTTCGGGAAAAGTAACGCTTTTTTCACCTGAATTTTTGCTGAAAGAACTGATAAAGCACAAAAAAGAGATTATGAGAAAATTTCGCCTGAAAAATGAACAGTTTGAGCTCACAGCAGAGCTTGTAAAAGCAGTAGTGCGGTTCAAGCCATTGAGCAAATTCGAAGAGTACATTGATTTAGCAAAACGACACTCGCCAGATGTTGGTGATGTTCAATATTTAGCACTTGCAATGAAACTTGCATTGCCGCTATGGTCCAACGACAAAGCACTGAAAAGACAATCAATGGTCAAGGTACTTTCAACAAAAGAAGTGCTGGCTTTTTTATCGGGGAACGTACAATAATTCTACCTTCTGGTTATCTATTACTGTGTGATTGTTACAGTTCCTTGGTTTTTGGTTTCAATGTGCTATTGCCATTGCCTTTTTTGTTTTTTCTAACTCTTCTTTGCCAATCTGCAAAGAAATTTCATTAATTAGTTCATTGAGTTTTTTACCAGGGGATGCTCCATATTTATTTTATACATCCTTGCGCGACCGATCGCTCTCGAAAATTTTATTATTCCCAAAGCTTCCAAATCTCTGAAGCTCCTGTAAATTGTTTGCTTGCTCATTCCGAGCTCTCTTACCAACTCTTCTCTGCTGAAATCAAAATAGGGATTCGTAAGGAGTATATCTATTATTCTGAGCTTGGGAGAGTTTCCAAACACCTTGAGAAGAAGCGAATAGCCCATATCCTTGTATCTGAGCGTTTCCATCCCACCTAAAAAATACTCTATTAATAA
>JAGHBI010000031.1 GCA_021161055.1 Candidatus Iainarchaeum sp.
CCGCTGTTCTGCTCTGTTATCTTTTCCAGCTCGATGGTAACAGAATCGCTGGCTGTAGCGACATTAATATCGACTTCTTTTGCGAAGTAACCTTCGCCTATAGACCCTTCCTTTTTTGCGGTAACTTTATAATGCCCAAACTCAAACAGTGCAAATCTTGCAATGCCGTTTTCCTGCGTTTTCTGTTCAGCTAATGTTCCGGATTCATTCGAAAGCTTTACTAATGCGCCATCTATAGCGCTCTTTGTTTCGATGTCAAGAACTCTCACTAATAAAGATGCTTTTATTTCCCTCTGCATTTCTATACTCAGCTCTGTGGTCTGATTTGCAAATACCTCAGCGGTAGCGCTGCTTGGTGCATAATCTTGCTGAGGGTCATTTACATATACATTATAACTTCCAGGTAAAAGATCATGAAACTCAACAAGCCCATAGCCCTGTGTGAATCTGTATTCCTGCTTACCAGCGCGCTCTATCGTAACCTTAATATCCTTGTTGAGTATTAAGTTCTGCTTTTCATCCACCACGCGCACTCTGAGCTTGCCTTTCGGCAGTTCAATCTTTTTTAGAAAAATAATTATTTCGCTGCCATGCATGCTTGCTACTCTTTCGCGCTCATAACCTTCAAGCTCGGTTTCAACAGTTATGTCGCCGCAATTTAGAGGCAGTGTTACCTCTATTATTCCATCTCTGTCAGAATCAATCTCATCCCAAGGGAGAATAGCCCTATTGGCACATTGTATCCTCGCTTTTATAAGTTTTCCCTTTATGAGCCCTTTCTCATCCTCGAACCTTATAATTCTTTTTTCAAGAGGCTTTTCTCTAAGCCTGAGCACCAAAGTTTCCTTTCTATCCTCCTCGCCTATAGAGAATGTCTTTTCTACGCTTTCGTAGAGGTCGCTGGTAACAGAGACACGCACCTCTGAATTTGGTTTTACCGAAATTATTGCCCTGCCCTTAGTATCTGTAACCTTTTTTACAATATTACCGTCTATTGAAAATATTACCTCGAGCCCTTGCAAAGGCTCATTGCTTTCATCCTTAAAATACACTGAAAGCTTAACAAAAACTTCTTCAGGCTGTTTTGGTTGCGCAAACAAAAGAAAAAAGCCAGCTATGAGAAGCACTACTAGAAGCAAAAGTAGAGGCGGGAAACCAATCTTCTGTTCTAATGCATAATAAGACTCCTTCACTGCTTCGCAAAACTCCATAAGGTTATCTCTTATTGACACCTGGCAACCACCTTAATATTAATAGTCTACTCTGATTTTATACATTGTCCTGGAACGCTTTCTATAGTGCTTGCTAGTGTTGAATTCGTGAGCTCTTGCGGATTCCAGAAGAACGTTGCTTTTGCACTGTTGCCAACACCCGCTATGCATACCTTCTTTTCTTCCACAAGCTTCAGAATCTTCTCCACCGAGGTTATTGCAAGCCCTTCCACGCCAGAAAGTTCAACCTGTTTTCCTATGCCTTTGGGTGTTATAAATACTGCATCATCTGCTGCTTCAACTATTTCTAAAATGCTTGTGGTATTCTGAGGTGTGAAGAGAACACTTTTCAGGAATACGTTGCCTTTCCTTTTCACATCACACCATTCTATGCCATACTGGTGCGTATCAAAGCTTCCTGCACATCTCACTCTGCCAACGCCGCCTCTCACATCGCGCCTGCTATCAAACGCTTCGGTTACTTCTGCATCGCTGAAGTCTTTACAGCCTTTGCCTATGCCAGTCCATGTTGTTAGATAGCTCGAAGCTTCCTGTGGCTGGTAATCTATAGTAAGCTGGTAGAACGCATACGCCTTGTTTCTTTCACCACCTGAAACCTTCAGTATTATAGGTGTTGCTACACTTGGGCTGTATATAAGGCTTACTCCATCAGAGCTTTTCTCTATATCGAGCAGCACGCCTCTCGCATCATTGTTCAGGGTCTTGAAATCCTGAACCATTCTGGCCTCAATCCAGCCGCCAGGTATCGGTACAGAATTCGCTATTGTGCTTGTTCTTATTGGCTGGTGAATATCCTCATTTATCAGTATTACTTCTTCAGATTTCTGTCTGAAGTTTACCCCATAGCCCTGCCTCCCATTCTCGCTGTCGACACCAACAAGCCCATCGAAAGGCATATAATAGAACACTGAATCAGGCTCTGGTGTTTCCAGCCTCACAAAGCTTACCTCTATCTTGGCATTGGGCTCGGTGCCATCAAACAGGCACCAGCAATCATTATTGTATATTATGTTTATCTGCACCTGGTATTTCCCTGCAGGCAGATAACCGAATTCAGCTCTTAAGAATGGTGATTTAAACTCAAATAATTCCTCGCTAGCAAAGTATCTGCCCAATCCGGTTGTGCCCTTATACCACAACGGTGTGCTGAAGAAGTCTTTTGTCTCAGAGAACTCATGGAAATCCTTCCTGAAGTCAAGCGTATAGCCATCCTGAATGAGATATGCCTTAAAGTTCGTAAGCTCAGCAGCTTTTTTCAGGTTTGCATTGTTGGGATTTGCGGCTATAAACTCATCCAAGCGCGAGGTGCTGTAAGGCTCGCACTTTTCAAATACGCCTGCTGCGCTTCCCACTATAAACTTCGTGAATAAACTATCATTTCCAAGGTTTTCGTTCTTGCATTCTGCTTCACAGGTGTTGAGCTGTGGGTATACAGTTACTGTTGCTGTATAAAGCCCTTCTTCGAGCTCTGTGAATGTGCAGGAAACCTCGCTTTCGCTTATCAGCTGAACCGCCTTTTCACCTTCGGGGCAGGTAATGCTGGTTGGGCTTCCGTCCTTCTGCACTGTTATTACAGCATTCACAGTCATCTCCTGGTTATTATTGCTTTTGATTGTTCCTATAACAGTGGCATTCTTGCCACTCTTTTCAATTCTTATCTTTGTAACAGCGACATCGAGCTTTAACGAATCCAACTCCTGCGTTTTTTCGCTTAGGATTCCCTCAGCAGATGGGCACTTCAGTTTCTGTCCTCTGAGCAGTTCATCGATCTTCTTTATCTTCTTCAGGAGTTCGATGCTGAATTGTGTGGCATCACAATAGGTTTCCTTTCCCCCTTCATCGCATTCATCAATATCAATATCTTTCCAGTTCCATTTCAGCTTTATTTTTGGAACCGCATTGGGCCCTGTAGCACCAACAAGGCCTGCAATCTTACAACCAGCTTCAGGCCTGACAACTACTTCTTGGGGCTTTGGTTTATATGCATTAAATTGTAAATGGAACTTCTGCATGAACGCTTCGCCACCGCTAACCACTGGCTCCATCTCGCGCATCTTTTCAGCATCTTTCTTCTTCTTTATTTCATAGTGGGTATTGTAATCAAGCCTTGTGCCCTCGACCTTTAAAATTCTGTATATGGGTTTATATGGTTCCTCCTGCTCTATGCCATTGTTTTTGAAAATCACCTCAATTTTTTCAACTCCTAATGGTTTATCCTGCGTTGTTTCAACCTTGGTTTCGCCTTTTTCAACCAATATTCGGGTTTCTTCCTCCTCTTCAAGGTCCTTCGGAATTACAAGTTTAAATGCTTCCACTACAAGGTCCTTCACAGCTACAGGTACTTCAAACTCACCAACATTTTGGCTCTGCTGCCAGTAAGTGAAAAGAGTTCCGGCTACGAAGCCGACCACTGCGCCTGTCCATGGGTCATCGATATTTAGCAATTCTCCAATCAGATCAAACCCGCTTCCAACAATATCGCCAATGCTCTCAATTGTTATAAGCCCTGTTGGTGCCGTTGTTCTTGCCGAAGGCTTTGTAAGTATTGTATCAAGCTCTGCCTCAGAAGCTATGCATTTTTTGGTGCAGCAGCTTGTATTGCCAACAGAAACGATATTTCCCGGACAAATCTCGTTGGCTTCACAGTGGTCATACTGCCTGTTTGCTTTCTTGCAGATAGAATCCGCGCTTTCAGTTGCTGAACTTTTACATCTGCCCGAACAGCAGGTTATGCCAGAAACTATGCGCTCGCGGCCATCGCAAAGACCGGGCCCGCAGTATTTATAGCCCCGCTTTTTGCAGGTATCGGCTTTGAGATTTGTTCCTTCACTTATGCACTGTGATGCGCAGCAGGTAACGTTCTTTACAACCTTTATCCTTTCGTCTTTGCAGAGCATCTTTGTACCGCAATACTCTAGGCCAGCATCGCTACATATCGTAGATGGTAATGGATTGCCAAAGAAGTCCTTGCCATGCCTTGTTGCCTGAACACCGCCATAGATAAAACCAGCGATTGCCCAGAGAGCACCTGTTTTCATTGCTTCCAGCCAGTTGCGTTCATCATAGCTTATTGTAATCTCTTCTTTCTTCTTATAACAGTCATTTATCAGCAAGCCTACATCGAATCCATCGTATGGATTATTGAGGTCATCGTAAATGTCGAACTCGTAGCGGTTCAGGCGCAGGCAGCCGTCAGGCTCTACTATAACCCTTATAAGCTTTCTTACGGAATAGTCGCTTTCCCCTACTGTTTTCGTTTTGACGTATATTGGGTACTGCCCTGGAATTTCTTCAGGAGGCAATACAGTTATCGTTTTGGAATCATCCGCTTCTAATGTAAATTCTTTTTCTGAAAGGTTTAGCTCAGAATCCAGCAGGAAGTCGACTGGAACCTGACAGCCTTTCGTCTCTATAGTGAATGTTTCTTCCTCGTTGTTTTGAATCCTTATAACGTCCTTATCAAACCTTATGCAATTATCAAGGCTTATCACATCAATCTCTGTTTCAATGCTTGCTGTCAGAACCTCTTTTTCAGTTTCTGTGGGGTGCTCAGCACTTATAATTATGGTGGCTTTTGCAGTTCCTGTTATGCCTGCATCAGGTGCAAATGTAAGCATCGCCGGCAGCTCTTCATCCTCATTTAGCGTACCTCTCAAAATCTTGAAGTATGAACCTCTAAGCTCTATGCTACTGTCCGCTATTTTAACGTAATAATCACCAATCTGGTTGCTTTCCCATTCAATCTTAGCGCTCAGGTTTTTGAGTTTTATAGGTTTGCCGTTTAATGTGCATGCATTTCTTATTGAAAAGCCTGTGCTGACCTCGTTGCTTTTGGTTGATGCTTTCCAATCGTTTATGCTAACTATGAGGCATTCTGGATTATCAACTTCGCCGCCAAGGCCGATGGTAATACTCACCTCGCTTTCGCTGAGCCATGCGTGGCCATATGCTGAAACAGTTGCAATAAGCTTGCCTTCAAGGTTCTTCCTTTCGCTCAGCATTTTTCCGAAATCGCTAAGTGGCACCTTCAAGGCTATGTCAAGTTTATCCCGCGGTGCAATAATCTTTCCGAAGTACTCCGAGGCAAGCCAGTCATGAACCTTCTGATCATCTATAATGCCGAAGAAGTCACCGACAAGCTCTATCGAATTCAGCTTCAATGGCATCTGTGTTTTATTAAGCAACCTAACTGTTACGGTATCCATGGGCTTTGTGTGAACATTAAGCTGCAGACCTATCTTTTCAGGTTCTATTGTCAGCACAGTTGCATCAGTCTTGATCTCTGCAGTTGCTTCCGCATAATCCGGCTTTTCTACGCTTAAAAATACAGTTTCTGCTGGCATCAGTGCAGGCACAGTTATTTCTGCCAGCCCAAGCGAAGTTGTGCTTGTCTGCACAAGAGTGTCGCCGAACTTATTCTTTATTTTCACTATGGCATCGCTGACCTCTAAACCAGATTGCTTATCCCTAACTCTAACAACCAGCGTGTTTTCCATACCGCTCGCAAGCACTGGAGGCTGTTCCTGGAACGTTTCTCCAACCTTAAATTCTACAATGAATTCGTTTGCAGCAATCGTCTCTATAAATATAGTTTTTTCAAATATGTGTGCATGCCTTGCTGGTTCATGCAGCCTTATCGTTATGCTTCCAGTGGTTGCAACTTTAGGTATGAATGTTATTTCGCCATATACCTCTTGGCTGGGCTTCAGATCACCTATTTCAATGTATTCGGTTTCACTCGCATTTGCTACGCCGCTAATGTAGTTGGATATGTTATAATCCTTAAATTCGATATTTTTCTCATCGTTAAATATCTTCAACTGCACATTGCTGAATGTATCCGTTTCCGAGCTGCTGTTGTTAAGTATGCTGAAATAAAGCCTGTATGGTTTGAGAACTTTTGCAACGTAGCCTTCATCGATATACTCTGCAACATCATTTGTTATATCCAATATTCTCAATACTGTGCACCACTTATCCGTGCACAGCTTTTCCATACCTGTCTGGTAAATGCGACTATAAACCTTTGCGTATAACTCTCTCTCGCTGGGAGCTTCTCCAAGCGTGTCATCTATAGGATCTCTTATGAGCGCCCCCTGTTTTAATGCCCAGGCACGCCAGTATATTGGCAATTCTTCAGCGCTTGCTGAATCTTTCACTTTTATCCTTGCATGCACTGATATTGTCCCGCTTCCATAATTGCTCCATTCAATATTCACCCACTTTGCACTTTCCGTGCTCAAAAATTGCATATCATGGCTTACGCCTTCGTCAGGATTAAATGACGTGCCGCGCACAATATTGGGCTTTCCAGGCGCCCAGACGTCTTTTATATAAATGAAGTCCTTTTCCATAATGTTATAACGCCCAGTCCTTATATGAATGCCAAATTTATCATAATCTGCCTGCTCTGGCACGGAGATCTTGAATTTGGCTACATATTCCTCGCCAGGAGCTACAACCGAAACAAACTTATCTTTCTTGAAAAGGCCTAAAAATCGCACCTCTATTTCGCCGCTTATACGCTGTGGTTCAAGCACCACCTGCATCTTTCTGTGCTCATTTGGCGCTAACGTAAATCTTTCCGTAGTATAACTTGCGTAACCCTCCTTTGTTATGTATAAATACACCGGGAGGCCGGCGTCAACTTCAAAGGTTATTGTTCCATTGAGGTCTTCTATTTTATTGGGCCCTTTTATCACCCTATCTGTTGTAGCATCCTTCAACGTAACATCGCTGAATGGCAGAGGCTCTTTATCACTATCCACAACCTTGAGCTCCAAAATTGCTTTTGGAAGCTCGAGCACAATTACCGCTTTCTCAGTAATCGTTTCCCTTGGCATATACTCTATAACATCACTCCAGCCGCTCCCAAAGCCCTTATAGGCAAAGAACTTGTATTTCCCGGCATATAGGCCCTTAAATTCTGCCTCGCCGTTTATGTCAGTTACGCGCTCGCTCCAGCCAAGCCCATTTCCGTTCTCGTCAAATATTGCAACTTTAGCGTTTGGTATCGGGTTGTTTTGTGGATCAACAACCTTTGCAAGCAAAACGCCGCCACAATCACCAACGTATTTTTTCAGCTCTATTTCGATAGTACTTCCGGACTTTCTAACATTGTGCAATCTTGCGATGCAATATTCTGGATGGTCGATAACTATATCATAGCTCTCATCTTTTGTAAGGTTAAACTGCACAATCCCGTTTGAATCCGTTTCATCAAACGCTACTTGCGTTGTGCCTTTCATTAGTGTTACCCTAACCTCTTGCAGTGGTTCTTTATTCGCTTCATCCACGATGCGCAGCTTTATATGCCCAACAATCCTTTCCTCAACTTCAAGAGAAATTGTTCTGTACTCGTTTGCACCGACCGTTATAAAGCCAGATTCCTTGCTATTGAATCTTGCTGTTGCCTTGCTCCTTATTTTATATGTGCCGGGCAAAACTTCAAATACAGCTTGCCCCGCTTCGCTGATTTTTTGCTCCATGAATACTGGCGTTGCGCCAGTATCTTTGTACAGCTCCACAGCTATAGGTTCTTCCACCGGCTTGCCTCTGAAGGTAAGATTCACAATTATTCTGCCCTTCTGCTCAGCAGGCATAAGCTCCTGTTTCGTTTGCATCGTTAGTATTGTGCCATCGCGCACAGTCGCTTTTGTTACAGGCTCAAAGCCTTGTGTTTCTACAGAAACGAGCAGGGGTAAGCAGTCAATCTCAACATCATATAGCTGTATCTTTCCAGAATAATCGGTGTATGCTTCCATATTTGCTGGAGGCTCAGCTTCCGGATTTGAGCATTCAAAAGAGAGGCTCACGCGCTTGTTAGCAATGGGGTTGTTTTTGGAATCAACAAGCCTGAAGCTCACATCCTCTGTCAAAATAAGTTCTGTAAGAACGGCTCTTACATTTATAGATTCTTTTTTCACCTCTATGGTTTTTTCGAAAGGTTTGGGTTTGAAGCCTTCTTTGTATATCGCAATCGTCAGCGTGTCGCCAAACCTGGCTTTATAGGGTTCGCTTAGCATTCCATCAGCATTTGTATCAAATGCAGATGTTTGCTCATTATGAGTAATCTCTACAGTTGCTCCTTCCAGCACATGTCTTGTGCCATAGCGGTCCTCATACTGCACAAAAACGTTCACAGTTGCTTCTTTCGGAAGCACAAGCGCAGGCACAAATATTGCAACAAAATAGGCTATAATTACCG
>JAGHBI010000074.1 GCA_021161055.1 Candidatus Iainarchaeum sp.
TAGTGTTGAAATAAAAGAGCTTATGGAATGGATTAAGGGAAATTATAAGGAGCTTGTATCAAAATCTCCTTTAAATGTTGTTGCCTCTTTTATTAGAGGCTTTGTTGATGCGGAAGGCTATATTGATAGTAAGGTTAGAAGGATTGAAATAACACAGAAGCGTAAGGAAATATTGCAGTTTATCCAGATGTTGCTTCTTAGATTTGGAATAGGTTCAAGGTTAAGCTGTTTTAAATCACAGTATCTGCTAGAGCTGTTTAGCGAGGATGTTGTAAAATATGCGCTAATGATTGGCATAACTGCAAAGGACAAGAAGAGGTTGTTGGATAAATGGGTTGAAACCTTTAAACCCGAACGATCGAAAAGGATAATACCTATTGAAAGAAAAGTAATGCTGAAATATCTAAGAAAGGTATTTGGACATACAAACAAGATTATCTCCTCGCGAAATAGCAAGTATATCACAAAATACGAATTAGAAAGGATTGTCAGGGCTCTTGAGGGAAAAGAAATTAATGACCCTGATTTGGCCAAGAAACAGGCTTTCTTAAAGGAAATTTTGAATGGGGATGTGAAGTTTGAAAAGGTAAGAAGAATTAGAGAAATTAAAAACACAAAGCCCTTATATGATATAAGTGTTCCAGAAACAGAAAACTATATTGCCAATGGATTCATTGTTCACAACAGCAAAACACGAATTTACCTAAGGCAGAGTAAAGGAGATAAGCGAATTGCTCGCTTAGTTGATTCTCCTAGTTTGCCAGATGGAGAAGCAATATATAGAATAACGGAGCGCGGCATAGAGGATGTTTAAGTTGATTAATTGCCTTCGCTCTGTTAAAAAATCTTTAGATGTCCTCAATGTAAACATGCTGGTCCTTCCAAGGCATTGTAATTGATTCTGAAACTCAAAATAAACAACGTATTGTTTTATATTTTTCTTTAAGCACAAATTTATTGTGTGGGCTAGGTCGGAGGGCTAGCGGTCCTCTGCTCCGGAAATCCGCTTTACGCCGGGACCGAAGCTCTGGGGAAGGTTCTGCACTGAAGGTGAAGCCGCAACTTAACTGTGAAGCTCTGCCCTCAGGGGCTTTGCATAGCTGTGAACCCGCCAGGCCCGGGAGGGAGCAACGGTAGCTGCTTTGCAGAGCGCTCTGGGGAAGCGGAGCTGAGAAGGGTTGCGGAGCAACTTTGCCTTCGGTTGCGGGATCAACTCTGGAGCGCGCCCACACACTTATAATCATTACTTCTTCTCGCGATACTTTATAATCTCTCTTGAAAGCTCATCCAATGCGTTCTGTAAAGCGCTTAGGGCATTCCAGGATTGTGCTTGTGCCTTTGCGTTGAAACCTGCACCGCTAAGCCTTGCATGCACCACATGCTTCTTGCGCATTCCCCTCTTTTCATAGCATTTAAAATGTATCGATAGAAAGAGCTCTCCTGCAAGGAGCTTGCACGCTTTATCGTAAAACGTGTTTATTCTTTGTAGAGCGCGCTTTTTATCTGGCTCGCTAAACTCGGGCATGTTTGAGAGCTGAATGTTTCTTTCCGGACGTGCTTTTTTAAGTATCGCTTCAAGCACGTTCCGTGTTGTAACTATTCCTTTTGGCTTGTTGTTTTCCACAAGCACTATTGTTTCTCCATTGCATATATGTTCTTTAACACTACCCAGCGTCTGGTTTGGTCTTGCGGTTATCGCCTCCTCGGCAAGACCTGATAAAGGCATGTTGAAAATGTTCTTCGCTTCTGGCTCATGCCCCCTCAGCGAGAACAGTTCGCGTTTTGGCGTTGCATGTATGAAATATCTATCGATTAAAGTTTCTAATGTGACTACGCCTTGTAGATTGTTATTTTTATCTACAATTGGCACCTGCTTTATATTGTTCTCTCTCATTAAAGCTAGGAGCTTTGCAAGCTTATCGTTGTGTTCGAGTGTGAGCGCTTCAGAAGCGATGTCCTTGAGCTTCATTTCGCTTATATCAAACTCATCAAATGCACTCTTCAGAACATCGCATATATGAACAAAGCCCATGAGCGTGCCATCTTGGAAAACTGGCAGAACTCTTGAACCTGATTGATGCATTAGCGATATTATCTTCAGCAAGTTATCGCTAGTGCCAACATTTGGCACAAACTCATCAACAAAATTCTTGAGCTTTGCATAGGAATAGACAACGCGCTTTCTGAGAAGTGCTCTGTGCGAAAGAATACCTACTAGGGAATTACCATCGAAGACTACCAGGCAGGGCTCCCTGTTTTTTATTATCGCGCCTAGCGCTTCGGAAAGTGTTTTGTTTGCGTCTATGCGCAGGACATTCTTCCTTAGAATATCCGATGCAACAACCACAAGACCACCTCACTCAAATCCTGAGAGAAGCTCGAGGATTGCTTCCTTTTTATTATCTGCTTTGACTATTGCTGAAGCAACAAACACACCAACGCAGCCAAGTTCAATAGCTCTCTTTACATCGCTAGCGCTCTTTATTCCAGCACCGGCAACTATCGGGATGTTTGCAATCTTCCCAACACCTTCAACAATGCCTGTTATGAGCTCTGGTTTTGCTGTTGAAACCGCTATGCCTGTCCCAACAAGCTCTGGAGGCTCCACAGCAATTAAATCTGGTTTTACATTGAAGCTCGCTATTTGCTTTGCTCTTTCGAGGGATTCAGCACAGCACATAACAAATAAGCCGGCTTCCCTCGCTCTTATTATTGCTCTCTCTAAGAATTCGTTTGTGCGCTTATTTTCAGCATGATTCAGCACAGTGCCGGATGCACCTGCCTGTTTCACTGCCTCAGGCAGTATGTGTCCTGTATGCGCACCGTATGATATTGGATCTACATGCTGAGCAAATATCGGTAGCGTGCAGTTCTGGCTTAATAGCCTTATATCACAAGCCTGTGCAACCAGTACAATTTCTCTATCTTTTTTTTCTGCAATAGCATCTGCTATCCTTGCGAGCTCTAAGGCTTTGGCACCGGTGCCTGCCTCATACGTTTTCAGATTTATGAAGAGTACCGGCTTTTTTAGCTTGAGCATGTACTAATAAATATCAGTTCGGTTTAAATAGCGTATTGGTACAAAGACCTGCTTTGTTTTTTATGCTTTTATTTTCATATATTGGTAATGCGCTACAGGAACGCAAGCATCTCAGACATTCTTGGTTTGCTGGATTCTACAGATCGAAAGGTTGTTGAAAGGGCGTATGGTATAGCCAAGAAATGCACTAGTGGTGCGCTCCTTCGGCATCAGATAAACACAGCGTTCACGCTTGCAAAACTTGGGCTTGATGCAAGCACTGTTGCAGCAGGCTTATTGCACGAGATTGGAGGCGATATAAACAAGGCAACGCTTGGCAACGATGTTAAAGAGATTGTAAAGGAGGTTACAAAGCTTGAGCTTGTGAAGAGTAGGAACATTGGCAGGCTGGAGAACAGGAACTTGGCAAAGGTTATACTCGCAATAGCAAAGGATGTAAGAAGCATCATTGTTGAGCTTGCATCGCATCTGGATAAAATAAGGTTTGTTGGGAAGTATCATAAAGGGGAACAGAAGATTCTTGCCGAGCTTGCATTGGAAGTGTATGCACCCGTGTGCCACAAATTAGGGCTTTATGATATAGAGTGGGAAATGCAAGATTTAGCATTTAAAAGGCTCCAGCCGGAGGAATACTACAAAATAAAAATGCTTATTAACGAGAAAAGAGAAGCCCGTGTAAGAAAGCTTGAGAAGGCCTGCGAGCTCGTAGAAGCACTTATGAGAAGCGAAGGTTTGGATGTGTTCCTTCAGAGCAGAGTGAAGAACTTCTATAGCATATATAGAAAGATGAAGGAGCAAGGAAAGCAATTCAATCAGATATACGACCTATTAGGTATAAGAATTTTGTGTAATTCTGTGGAAGATTGTTATAAGGCCCTCAATACTTTGCACAGGCACTTCGATCCCATGGGAAAATTCTACGATTATATCGCTAAGCCTAAGGAAAATATGTATAGGTCCATCCACACAGTAGTAAAGATTTCCGATGTACAGGTAGAGGTGCAGATAAGAACATGGGATATGCACAGAGACGCTGAGGATGGTATTGCCGCTCACTGGCGCTATAAGAGGTTTGAACAGGATAAACACTTCGATAAAGTGCTCTCTTGGGCTAAACAACTCGTTGAGCTCCAGAGAAAGGAGGGGAGCAACTTTTTAAGCTATATGAAAATTCCTCTTGCACAGAACAACATATTCGTTTTGACGCCTAAGAATGATATTGTAGTGCTGCCTAGAAATTCCACAGCACTGGATTTTGCATATGCTATACACACAGATATTGGTAATAAATGCAAGGCTGTTTTTGTTAATGGCAAGCAGAAGCGCCTTGATTACGTCCTTGAAAGTGGAGATGTTGTTGAGGTGATAACAGATAGCAAGAGGCGCGTGAAGAGAAGCTGGCTTGCATTTGTTAAGACGAATAAGGCAAAGGCAAAGATAAGGAAGGTCTTGGGGCTTAAGGGGAGGCCCGCTAAGGAGATTAAAGTATTGCGAAAAGATGTGCCACGCAAGATTGTTATAGCGAAATGTTGCACGCCTCTCTTTGGTGATGATGTAATAGCTTACAGAACAACAAAAAGAAAGATAACAATACATAGGGCAGACTGCACTATGCTAAGCAGGCTTCCAGACGAGAGGAAATTCAGAGTAAACGATGACCTTTGGAGAAGAAAGAGCTATGTTGCTAGGATTGAAGTTAAGGCATTTGAAAGAGCTGGCCTGTTCATCGATATCCTCAAAACCATTCAGAGACTTGGTATGAGGATTAGCGGAAGTGAGGTGAGAACAGATTCGGGAAATATTGTTAGATGTATATTCGATGTGAATGTTAAAAGTCTTGATCACATAGAAAGTATGCGAAAAGCCCTTCTGAATATCCAAAACGTGCTATCAGTTGAGAGGGTATAGGTAAGAATAAATATGGGTTTGTATATTATAAAAAGATATAGGTGGTTGTATGAAGAGGATAAAGACTGGCATACATGGGCTTGATGAATTGATTGAAGGAGGTTTTCCTTCAGGCAGAACTGTGCTTGTAAGCGGTGCCTGTGGTTCGGGAAAAACAACTTTTGGAATTCAATACATCTATTCCGGTGCTGAGCTCTATGGTGAGCCCGGCATCTATGTAACGCTCGATGAAAGACCCCATCTCATAAGAGAAGATTGCCTGAATTTTGGCTGGGATCTGAGAAAGCTTGAGAATGAGAATATGATTAGGATTATTGATGGCACGGTTGCAAGGCTTGGATTCCCTACTGAAGAAGAGTTTGCGCTTCCAAGCAGTGGCATAGATATTGATAAACTTCTCCTTGAGATTTTAGCATCAATAAAGAGGTTTGGGGCAAAGCGTATTGTGATTGATTCTGTTGCTGCTTTGGGACTTAGCCTGCGCAGCGAGGATGACATAAGGCGTGCGTTGCTTAAGCTCAGCTACCTGCTCGGGAAGGCTGGCACAACCTCAGTGCTTATATCAGAGATAGAAACGGACAGCAAGCGCTTCAGCAAATATGGAATTGAGGAATTCCTTGCCGATGGTGTTATAGTTCTGCATTATATTGGTGTTGGCGGGGGAACAACGCGCGCATTGCAGATAGTAAAGATGCGTGGAACAAAGCATTCTGAGTATCTGCATCCAATGGAAATTACGGAAAGAGGTATTGTTGTTAAGCAGGTCGAGGAATCCGAGCTCTAAGTGGGGCAGGCGAGATTCGAACTCGCGACACCACGGTCTTCAGCCGTGTGCTCTCCCACTGAGCTACTGCCCCTTAAAATAAATTATCTCTTGGAACCTTTAAAAGACTCACTCTTTTCCTGTGTGCGCATTTGCGGGAAGAGTATTACCTCCTTTATTGACTGTTTGTTTGCAAGTAGCATTATCAGCCTGTCTATCCCAAAGCCCACGCCGCCCGTTGGCGGAAGAGCATAACCTAGTGCATTTATATAATCATAATCTATCCTCTGCGCCTCTGCATAACCCATCTCTCTTTTTCGCTCCTGTTCCTCGAAGCGCTTCTTTTGTTCCAAAGGATCGTTGAGTTCGGAGAAGCCATTTGCTAGTTCCCAACCATTGACGAACAGTTCAAAGCGCTCCGCAAAACCTTCTTTCTTTCTGTGAGGTTTAGCAAGAGGGGAAACCTCCACAGGAAAATCTGTTATGAAGACTGGTTGTATAAGCGAATCTTCTACAAGCTCTTCAAACAGCAGTGCGAGCATTTCTCTCTGGTTAGTGGCGTATTTGGCATCCTCTATCTTATGCTCGTATGCTATTTCCTTGAGTTCATCCATAGACATTTTTAAGACATTGAGTTTTGCGTATTTTTTTACCGCATCTTCCATCGTGAGCCTTTCAAACTTAGGTTTGAAATTTAGCTCGTGTTCTCCAAAGGGAATTTTATAGGTCCCGCAAACCTCTTTCACAACCTTGCTTATTATTTCTTCAGTAAGTTCCATCATATCTTCATAGTCCTTATATGCCTCATAGACTTCCATTATGGTGAACTCTGGATTATGCAAGGTATCGATGCTTTCGTTTCGAAACGATTTTCCTATCTCAAAAACCTTTTCAAGGCCACCTACAACAAGGCGCTTCAAGTACAGCTCTGGTGCTATGCGCAGATATAGTTTCTGCTCCAGGAAGTTGTGGTATGTCTCGAAAGGTCTTGCGTTTGCGCCACCATACAGCGGCTGAAGTATTGGTGTCTCAACCTCGATAAAACCCTTCTTCATAAGCAGCCTTCTCATCACATTGATCGCTCTGCTTCTCTTTATGAATATATCCCTAACATCAACATTACATATTAGGTCAAGATATCGCTGTCTGTAGCGCCTCTCTATATTTTGCAAACCATGAAATTTCTCAGGCATGATGCAGAGCGACTTTGATAGAAGGGCGTATCCTATTACCCAGATTGTTAGTTCGCCCATCTTTGTTCTGAAAACATTCCCTTCAACGCCTATGATGTCGCCAGTATCTATCAATTCCTTGAAGAATTCATAGCTTTCCTTTCCAACAACATCTTCGCGAATATAAATCTGAATCTTTCCGGTGGAATCTCTTATGTCAGCAAATAATGCTCTGCCATGGGTTCTTATCGCATAAATTCTACCGGCTATTTTAACCTCCTTTTTGCTCCGCTCATGAGTCGCATCTTTAAACTCATTAGCTACATCCGCGATCGTTGCGCTGACATCGAATTTGTAGGCATAGGGCTCTACACCTCTTCTTATTATTTCCTCAAGTTTTTTGAGTTTGAACTCATCGAAGTTCAGAAGTGCTTTTTCCTTTTTATTCAATCTCAACATACTGCTCAACACCTTTTTTGAGTGGGGTTGCTGGGATTTGAACCCAGGTCGCCAGCTGGTTCGATAAGGGCCCATTGCGGGAGATTATAAGAACCCGCTATAGGCTCCCATTCCCAAAGCTGGTATGCTAAACCAGGCTACACCACAACCCCTCACCTAATATTATTCATGAACGTTTTTTCTTTTTTGGCAATACCTATGCAATGGGCCCGACGGGATTCGAACCCGCGACACCTGGGTTAAAAGCCCAGTGCTCTGCCAGCTGAGCTACGGGCCCTTACACAATAAAAATAACAAGCAGGAATAAATAAATTGCTAATGCAAATTATTTAAAACAATGCTAAACCATGCGAAAGCAAATTAATAGTTTTCTAGGAAAAAGATACATGTGGCAAAGCAGGTTGTTGTATTAAGGTATGGTCATAGAACAGGTCGTGATGATAGGGTCAGCACGCACTGTTGTTTAGTGGCAAGAGCGTTTGGAGCAGAACGCATCATAATAATTGGAAAAAAGGATGAGAAAATCGAAGATGTGGTAAAAAAACTGTGCGAGCGTTGGGGTGGACCTTTTAATATTAACTTCTCTACCTCTTGGCGTGAGGAGCTGCAGAGGCTTAAGGCGCAGGGCTTTAAAGCTGTGCACCTAACGATGTACGGCAAGCCTCTTCAAAAGGTTATAGAGGATATAAAAAAATGCGATAAGATTGTTGTTATTATAGGCTCTAAAAAGGTTGAGATAGGAGTATATGAAGAAAGCGATTATAACGTTGCGATAACGAAGCAACCCCATAGTGAAATCGCGGCATTGGCTGTGTTCCTAGACTGGTATTTTGGAGGGAAGGAGCTCGAGAAAAAGTTTAAAGATGCTAAAATCGTTCTGACAGAAAAGGATGAAAAGCCAAGAAAAAAGTGATCTTTATGAAGTCGAAATTTTGCAGGGAGCCTGTTGTCATAAAGTTTTTACATAAGAACGCAGGCAAGGACGCTGTTGATGTTGTAGATAGATTACTGAACAGTAAGAAGCCTCTTAAGGATGAGGAGATCGCCGAAAAAATAGGTCTGCGTGTAACAGAGGTGAGAACAATACTAAACAGGCTTCATTACAGAGGAATAGCAAACTACGGTAAGGAGCGGGATGAAAAGACGGGTTGGTACACATATACGTGGACCATAGATAAAAAAAGAATGGTAGAGTTGATAATTTCTGAGTTAAATGAGATGATTGAAAAACTTGAGAAAGAAAAAAAGCTTCAGGAGAACTATACAATGTTTACCTGTGAGGCAGGCTGCGTTGAGCTTCCTTTCGAGGTTGCAGCGGAATATAATTTTAAATGCCCTGAATGTGGTCGCGATATGAACTGCTCAGATCCGAAGGTAAGAAAAAGAAATTTGAGCAGGCAGATGAATAA
>JAGHBI010000015.1 GCA_021161055.1 Candidatus Iainarchaeum sp.
CATTATATACTTGTTGTGTTTGGGAGCTACTATTTTGTGAAATTGTTTTCCGTTTTATGTGGCTTGGCATCAATACTTTTATGCTACAAGAGTGCAGAATTGCTTTTCAATAAACGAACAGCATTGCTCAGTGCATTCCTACTAGCGCTGAATCCTTTGCATCTTTTTTATTCTCAGCATACACGTGCACATGCGATGGTTATATTTCTCTTTTCATTATTTATTTATGTGCTTCTTAGATTCCTCAATGAACCAAAACGAAAAGAAAAGGTGATAATGCTTGCAAGTGTTGCTACTGTTATGCTCTACACACACTACGTGAGCCTAATAATAATGGTCTGTGGAGCTTGTTTTGTGCTTTATCGAGTGCGCAGGAAAGGTCATGGGCTTTTTATTCTCTTGCCGTTTTTTGTGGCTGCGCTTCTATTCCTGCCGCAAGCATATGTGTTAGTTACACACCCTGCCTTAGCGAAGAACAACATTTATGAAAGAAGCATACTTGATGTTCCATATATATTTTATAAATTCGGTAACGGCGCAAATATATCATTTTTGCTTAATGATAAAGCCTTTTTGCTCTATCCAGCTTTCCTTGTAAACATTCTTTTCGCGCTCGGTCTGTTCAAATTGTTTAAAGAAAAAAAAGCATCTGAGTTATTTCTTTTCTTTTTCTTGCTTCCATTCCCGCTTATTGCACTTGTGACAATCAAAGTAACGCATTTTTTCTATTTCAGGAACTTCACATATTTACTACCGCTGTTTGTTTTACCCATAGCATACTATACTGCAAACTTAAAAAGCAGGTATTTAAAGCTGGCTTTGTTGGCACTCATTGTGCTTGGCTGGTTAACAATCATTGCACTCTATTATAGCGTTGTCACAATGCCTGACTGGAACGTATATATAGGCTTATAAATCCGGAGGCCAGGCCAAACAGGAAAGCAGCGTCTCTAAGGAAAAGTACTGCGGGCGTAATTAAACCTATTAGAAAATCTCGTTTTAGTGCAAAGAAGGTGAATGGAAGCATAAACAGGAGCACGAGTAGCAGTACTGCAAAGAAAGCTTGTATGAATAGACTATTAAAAGGGCTGAGGATTGCAAAAAGAATCGCTAAAGCAAGCATTCCTATCTGTGCTTTGAGGGCTTGCGGTGTGTAGGAATCGCTGACCATTTTTTCCTTATGCATTCTATAAAGCAAGATGCGCCAGTATGCGTGCTGAAACTTCTTGCGTAAATAGCGCATCAGAGATTTTGGATGCCTGTGGTAAACTATCGCTTTTGGGTTGAACACAAGCTTGTAACCTTTCTTCTGTAAGCGATATGAAAGCTCTGGGTCTTCGCCGCTCGCTTTTGGAAATTTTTCACTGAAGCCCTGCTCTCGCAAAAATATGCGCTTGCGATAGGCAGCACTGTAAGAGCCTATCCAATCAATTGTTTTTGAACGGAGCATCTTATTGTAGCGGTATTCGATTTCTGTTTGAACGAAGCGAGCAATAAGGGAGCGCTGCCTTGTTCTGTAAGCGCCCTGCACAGCAGCAACCTTGGGGTTAGCAAAGGGTTTGAGCATCTCCTTGAGCCAGTCCTTTTCTGGAATGCAATCAGCATCGGTAAAAACAACTATTTCATAGCGAGCGTTTTTTGCACCGGTGTTGCGCGCTATAGCCGGTCCTCTCGGCTCTTGTTTTATCAGTTTAACGCTTCTGAATTTTTTTACTATTTCAGCGGTATTATCTGCGCTTCCATCATCCACCACAATAATTTCATAGCTACCACTGAACTTTTGGTTAAGCAAAGCTCGCAAACAATCAGCAATTGTGGCTGAACCATTGCGTACTGGAATTATAATGCTTGCGTTCATGCCAATCAACCAATTTTATCTCGTACCTTTAATCAGATACTTGAAAAAGGTGCGTGCTGCCTTTGCAATCCTTGGAATTTCTGCTGGGTTCTTTATGCCTTTTGCAAGCGTTTTTGCAATAAACCTTGGTCTCATATAAAATTCCCTGCGTGCTTTATCGCACCATTCAACAAGCTCCTTATTGCTCAACCAAGGTCTTGAAACCATGCAGTTATGAGCGCCCTGCTCAGTAACCCATTGGGAATAATCCTCTGTAACAAGGAAACCTTTCTCCTTATAATATTCATAATCTTCCGTGCCGGGGTAAACCATTATTGGGAAAAACTGAGCAGTATCGGGATCGAGCTCTTTAGCAAATTCTATGGTTTTCTTTATAGTTTCAATTGTTTCGCCTCTATTGCCCAAAATAAAGCACCCATGCACCAAAATGCCCGCTCTTTTTGCATCTTTCATAAACCGCCTTATGCCTTGAACAGTTGTGCCTTTATGGATATTGTTCAGTATCTTCTGTTCGGCACTTTCTATGCCAACGCAGAGCAGGCGGCAACCTGCTTGCTTCATTTTAGCAAGAGTTTCATAGTCAACATCTGCGCGTGCATTGCACGACCATGTGAGTTCAATACCTTCTGCGAGCATGCGATCGCAGAACTCTCTAACGCGATGTCTGTTAGCAGTGAACGTATCATCCTCGAAGAATATCTCCTTTGCTTCGGGGAATGCTTTCTTTATATATTTCACCTCTTCAATAACATTATCTATTGAGCGCGTTCTGTATGCTCTGCCACTCATCACCTGTGGATAAACGCAGAATGTGCAGCGAAACGGGCAGCCTCTGCCAGAAACGATTGTTACCTCGGGGTAGAGGTTTGCTGGGTAGAAGTAATTCCACATATTCAGGTGTTTTTTATAAACCTTAGAAACGAAGGGCAGAGCATCCAAATCTTCAATTAGAGGCATATTTTCGTTATGTACAATTTTATTTTTATGCCTATAAGAGAGCCCCTTTACGCGCTTTAAAGAAGGCCTTGTTTTTTCCAATTCAGCAGCTAAATCGCGAATAATATAATCGTATTCATGCCTTGCAACAGCATCTATTGCTGAGCTCTGCTGTAAGGTCCATTCAGGCAGAGCGCTTACATGAGTGCCAACAAGCGTAATAAAGCACTCCGTTGCTTCTTTAATTCCCTCAGCCACTTTTATATCATTTATAATGCTTGCGGTGCTTGTATCAAGCACAGCCAAATCAGGCTTGAATTTCTTTGCCAAATCCAGAACATCGCTAAGCGTTTTGTTCTCTGCGGGCGCATCAACAAGCTTTACCTTGTGCCCCTCGCTTTCCAAAACACCAGTAGCGTAAGAGAGCCAGATCGGGTAGTAAACACATCCGCCTTTCGAAACAGCTGGACTTCGCGAAGTGCGGGAAAAACGCGGCTTAAAAGGCGGATTCAGCATCAGAACGCGCATATATACACCTCTAAATTACTTAAAATTACGAAAGTTATTAATATTATTTGATTTGGTACAAATTTAGAGAAATGCAGCGTTTTCCATTTGTTTCCAATGGAAACGAAAAATTTAAATATTCGTTTCCTCATAGAACTAACCAATTATCTGCACTAACACTTCTCTTTCTCTTGCAGCTCTATCGAAATCCATAAGCACTATCTGCTGCCAGGTGCCAAGCAAAAGGGTTTTGTTTTCAAACGGAACCACAAGCGAAGGTCCAAGCAGGTTTGCCAAAATATGCGATGCGCCGTTATTATC
>JAGHBI010000042.1 GCA_021161055.1 Candidatus Iainarchaeum sp.
GTGAAGGAGCACGCTCAACTACAGCCCTGCTTTCTTCGCCAGCGTTTCTGCCATATCTGTGCGTTCCCATGTAAATTCTTTGAGTTCGCGGCCAAAGTGGCCGTAGCAAGCGGTCTTGCTATAAATGGGCCTTAGCAAATCTAGTGTCTCTATTATGCCACTCGGGCTCAGGTCGAAATTTTTCAGCACAAGCTCTCTTATCTTTTCTTCAGATACTCTATGCGTGCCGAAGGTATCTATGAAAACAGAGAGCGGCTTTCTGCCACCAATCACATACGCTAACTGAATCTCGCATCTTTCAGCCAAACCAGCTGCAACAATGTTCTTTGCAATGTAGCGAGCCATATAGGCTGCGCTTCTATCCACCTTTGTAGGATCTTTTCCTGAAAAAGCACCACCGCCATGCTTGCTTACGCCGCCATAGGTATCCGCAATGATCTTACGGCCTGTGCAACCAGCATCAGCTATTGGACCGCCAAGAACAAAGCGGCCGGTGTTATTTATGAAGTACTTCGTATTTTTATCCAGATAGTTGCCACATACAGGTTCGATAACCTCGCGCTTTATATCTTCTCTTAGCTTTTCAAGCTCAACATCAGGGTCGTGCTGAGCCGCTATAACAACAGCATCAATGCGCTTTACCACACTACCTTCAAATTCAACAGTTACCTGCGTTTTGCCATCAGGCCTTAGGTAAGGCAATATTTTCTTCTTTCTTACCTCTGCTAAGCGCATAGCTAACTTGTGCGCAAAAAGAATTGCAGCTGGCATCAATTCTTTGGTTTCATTGGTTGCATAGCCGCACATCATCCCCTGGTCGCCAGCACCGAAGCCTTCCTTGCCCTTAGCGTTCACACCAATTGCGATATCCGGGCTCTGCTCATGTATGCTTGTAAGCACGCCAACGGATTTGTAATCAAACCCGTATTCTGGTTTTGTGTAACCAACTCTTTTCAGAACATCCCTGACAATGCGCTGCGTATCATAGCTAGCGTTTGTTGTTATTTCTCCTGCAATTAGTATAAAACCCATTCCGGCCATTGTTTCGCAAGCGACCCTAGCATACTTATCCTGTTTCAGTATTTCATCGAGCACAGCATCAGATATCTGGTCGCAAACTTTATCAGGGTGCCCTTCTGTCATTGATTCCGAAGTGAAAAGATAATGCTTAGCAGGCATAGTAAAACCTCCAAATTTTAACCCAAAAACAGCTAATATTCTTTTTGGCGTGCATAACTTTTTAATCATATTTTTTGAAAAAATTATTCCAATCAGAATAGGAACCTCAGTAACCGCGGGCGGGTTCCTATTACCTCCAGCACCACGAAAGAGGTGTTTTTATGCTGCCAGAGCTAAGTGAGATAAAAAAGATGCGGAAGAAGCTTGGCTTGACACAGGCTGAATTGGCAAAGCTAGCCAATGTTTCGCAATCACTCATAGCCAAAATCGAATCAGGCAAGATAGTGCCCAATTATGCAAAAACAAAGCGTATATTCGATACGCTCGAATCACTGGGTAAAGCTGAACAGAGAAAGGCAGCAGATATGATGAGCAGGCGCGTTATGAGCGTGAAGGAGAATGACAGCATAATCAAGGCAGCAAAGCTCATGGAAAAGCATGCTTTTTCGCAATTGCCAGTAATCAAGAATGGCAAAAGTGTTGGTGTAGTTACAGAGCACGCAATAATTGAAAGCATGCAGGCAGGACTCGATCTCAAAAGCGCAAGGGTAAAGGAAATAATGGAGGAATCACTGCCAGTAGTTGCGCCGAACACAAGCTTTAGTACATTAGCATGTCTGCTCGAGCATGAACAAGCACTGCTTGTTGCAAAGAAGGGAAAAATCGTTGGCATTATTACAAAGTCAGATTTATTGAAGGCAGTTGTTTAAAGTGGTAAAAATATTATCTTGTTGGGTTAGATATTGCGAGCACAGGGGCGGATTACGAAAAATTTATGGAATTTTTAAGTGAAAGGTTGCCATTCTAAACCGAACAAAAGAGAAATAATTTTATAAACTAAAGCGGATTATTATTTATCGCTTTAAGGAACTGTTGAGGGGAATCCGATGGAATTGAAACATTTCTTTCTGTTAATTGCTCTGTGTGCTGTATTTATCTTTATGATTGGATGTGTTCAGCAACCAGGGCAGGAACCAACACCCGCAGCAAGCCCTGCAGAAACACCAGCGTTAAAAACCGAACCAATAGATTTAACAAAAATCAGCGGAGAAAAGCTTAATTTTGCGAGATACTATTCACTGGATGCTCTGGAAATAGAGCTGAGGGCTTCGCAATATGAGCTACCACTACAAACAGAAGATATAGCAAACTTTGCAGATTTTTCCTCCAAAATCTCTCTAAGCGATGAGGCATTAGCACTACTCGGGAAAAATGGTTTTGTTGTTATTGAAAACCCATTCAATCCAAAAGAGGACAATATAACGAAACCTTACGAAACTCTTAAAGCTAAAGGCATTCCTGTGTTTATCACATCGGATTCTCTGCTGCATCTCTATCACATCCAGTTTGATGAAACGCTCAGGCAGATTGAGGAGCGAGAATTCTATGATGCCATCTGGGATATCAGCAAGGAATTGTTGGAAAGCTCTTTAAAGAATTATGAAAACAGCGCGGGAGATATAAAAGAGGCAGCAAGAAGAAATGCTGCATACTTTGCCGTTGCATTGAGCCTGCTGAAACCAACAGAAGAGCAGCTCTGCACACACAACAGAAATGAATATGAATGCTCGGACCCGGGGATTGCAAGCGCATACTTCACAGAAGAGGAGCTGACCAAATATGAATTCGAAGTTCCTGAGGTTGTAAAGGAGGTTGTTGAAAAGGAGCTTGAGCTTATAGAAAAGCATGAAGGCTTTAGCGAATCGCCAATATTTAAGTATAAAGAAGATTATTCGCAGTACGTGCCGCGCGGCCATTACACAAGAAGCGAAAGGCTGAAGAATTACTTCAAAGCGTTTATGTGGTATGGGAGAATGAGCTTCCTACTGAAAGGAGGCTGTAATAACTGTTTGGTTTCTGCTGAAGATGCGAAGATACAGACAATGGGCGCCTGCCTGATCGCATCAGAATTTGCAAGGAATAAAGAATTGAAAGGAAAGTGGGACAGAATATATGGTGTAACTTCATTCTACGTTGGCTTGGCCGATGACCTTGGACCTTACGAGTACCTTGAAGCGATGAACTCTGTTTTTGAAGGGAACTTCAGCACTGATAAGCTGACTGAAGAGAACATACAAAAAATAAAGGCAAAGCTTGCTGAATATCAGCCACCGAAAATATATGGAGGCACGGGCGCCTGTGAAATAGAGCCGCCGTTTAGCCCTGAGCAGGCTGACGAATGCCTTGAAAACACAAAGGGATTCAGACTTATGGGCCAGAGGTTTATTCCAGATTCTTATATGTTTACCAACTTAGTGTTTCCCTATGTGGATGGATATAATGGCGAAGGCGATGCATTTACAGCTGTTATGAGCGTGGCTGGAAAAATAAGAGGCTTCCCTCGTGGTTTAGATGTGATTGCACTTCTGGGCTCGAAAAGAGCGAAAGAACTGCTTGATGAGCTCAATGATTCCAAATACAAAAACTACGAAAAGCAATTCAAAAAGCTTAAGGAAGAATTCGATTCATTCACTGCAAGCGAATGGAACAAAAACCTCTACTGGAGCTGGCTCTTCGCTTTAAAGCCCTTGCTGAAGGAATTTTCAGACGGTTATCCAACATTCATGCAAACAGAAGCGTGGCACGACAAGGAGCTCACCACCGCATTGGCTTCCTGGGCAGAGTTAAGGCATGATACGATTCTCTATGCAAAGCAGAGCTATACAATGGTGCCGACCAGCGCGGGACCGATAACGCCAGAAAGGCCTGTTGTTGGTTACGTTGAGCCTGTGCCTGAATTCTACAACAGGCTGCTGGCATTAACGAGGATGACCAGAAAGGGTTTGGAAGATATGAACGTGCTAGATGAGGTTGCAAAAGCAAGACTGCGGAACCTTGAAAGAATCCTCGAGCGCCTGCTCAAGATTTCGGAAAAGGAATTGAGAGATGAAGAACTGACCGAGGAGGATTACACTTTTATCAAAGACTTTGGCAGGGAACTCAATGCAGTTATACAGGAGGTGGATGAGAAAGCGAAGAAAACAACAATCATCGCTGATGTGCATACAGATATAAACACAGAGCAGGTTCTTGAGGAAGGTATCGGCTATGTTAAGCTAATTGTGGTTGCCTACAAGGTGCCTGATGGTAGAATCCTGATTGGTGCAGGCCCTGTTATGAGCTACTATGAGTTCAAGCAGCCAATGAACAACAGGCTCACAGATGAGAAATGGCGCGAACTCCTTGAGTCCAACCCGCCAGAAAGGCCTGAGTGGGTGGCAAATTTCTCCGAATGAGCGCAATTAATGCGGAGTACTGATGTTGCACAATTATTCCTTTTTAGCAGTACCATCTGTGTTGAAAGCATAGCACAGTAGCTGATTATACAGAGAAATATTGAATAACATTCTTCAAATAAAAAGTTAACGCTTACGAGTTGTGCAACACAGCACAAACCATGCTGTGTTGCATAATTATTCCTTTTTTAACAGTACCCCTGACCATGTTAAAAGCAGAACATAGATTACAGTAGTAACTGATTATATAGAAAAACCTTGAATAACAGCTCCTGTTGCATATTTTCAA
>JAGHBI010000043.1 GCA_021161055.1 Candidatus Iainarchaeum sp.
TCATAGGCCTTTTTCAAGCCCCGTTCCATTATTTTGGTGAATATCTCCAAGGCCTTTGCTTCGCCAAAATTCTCCTTTAAAACAAGAAAGGTATTCTCATATAAAGCGAAGAAAGGAGCGTTGTATTCTTTCATATGCCCCCTGTATATATATGCTACCATACGTTATTTTTAAATTTTGTCCAAGAGATTTCTTATCAGTGGGCCGGTAGCTCAATGGAAGAGCGCTTGCTTCGCACGCAAGAGGCTCCGGGTTCAAGTCCCGGCCGGTCCACACTCCCCTTTCTTTCTTTAGAAAAGAAAGAAAGTGGTAAGTTTCCCCAAAGAAAGAAACAGGCCCAGGGATAATAGGTGCAGGACCCTTTCCTTCGGTAAGATAATACTTTTAACTTCTTTCCTGTAAATCTTTATAGGGGATTTAATGGTGATAATATTCAGAAAAGGTTCGAACCTCCAGCTTTCGCTGCTTGATGCAAACGCTGAAAAACTTGGCTTAAAACCAAATGCTGAATACGAACTCATTGAGCTTACTAAAGGTGTTTTTGCGCTTGTTGAGCGCAGGCGTGAGGAGGAAGCACTTGATAGAAAGATATTCGCGATGCTTAAGGAGCGAAAGCTCTCTGAGCGGGTTGAGGGAAAGTTCGAAAAGCTGCTCAGCAGCGAGGAGCTCAAGCGCTTTAAGGAGCTTATAAAAGAAGGCAAGATAATCCCATTCAGGCTTTCAGAAAAATACAAGAAAGCGGTTTATAAGCTTGCTGAAGAGCTTAAAGGTGCTGGCGAAAAGCTTGCAGGGGCAACGCACAAGCAAGAGCAGGCTCAAAAGGCTCAGCGCGTAGCCCCTGAAACGCAAGCTCCTGTGCGGGTGCACAAACCACCTGCTGAACCGAAGGAGCCTCTTCAGAGCATCACCGTGCCCAGCTTCGATGAAATGAAGCTTGCAAAACACGATTTTGCGATAGTTAAGGATGAAAATGTTGCGAGAGCCCTTTCAGCAAGGCTCAGCAACGAAATAAGAAAGCGCGAGGTTCTGGGTATAAAAACTTTCGATGGCGAGTATTATATAATAAAAAAAACTCTGTACGATAAATTCGCTCCAGTGCTGCTTCAGTACATTAAAGAGCATACCCCTGTCAGCGCTGAGCAGATTGCCAGCGACCTAAACATTGATAAGTCTCTGGTGAAAGTTGTTTGTGAATTCCTCCGCGAAGAAGGCGAAATAACCGAAAGGCGAAAGGAGCTCTATGAATATGTTTTTTAGGTGCCCGCTTTGCACGTGCTAGTGCCCATACTCACAAACCTTGAAGCTAACGATGAATTCATTGATAAAGCTGCAAAAGGTGCAAAAAGAGTAACGTTGCTTATTGTTGTGGATACCTCACTTCAGAATAGTTTTGGCAGTACCGCAAGCTCTCTGGCGCAGGCACAGCTTGCTGCTGAGCGCATCAAGACAGCGCTTGGCAAAAAACGCAAAGCAAGCGAGCTTCTTGTTGAGTGGGGTTCTCTTGAAAGTACTATCGATAGGATTGCAAAGCTCAAGGGAATAAACAGGATAGTTCTTGTTAAACAAAAGGGCAGGGCATTTAAGCGACTCGTCAGGGCACTTTCTAAGAGCACCGCTTACAAGCTTGAAACGATAGAAGTGCGTGAACAATAGTTGCATAATTGTGCAACTATTTAAAAAAACCTTTCTGCATAGATAGTTGTGCGGTGATGCAAATGTTAGAGTTTGATGGTTTGGTCCTGAAAAGGTGTTTATTGTCCATAATCCTAAAGTTGGTTTGAGAGGTTTTGTGGTAATTGATAATACTGCTTTGGGCCCTGGCAAAGGTGGGATAAGGCTTACAAGAACCGTTACTTTAGAGGAAGTTGCAAAGTTAGCAAGAGCAATGACCTGGAAGAATGCACTGGCTGATATTCCCTTCGGCGGAGCTAAAGCAGGGATTGTTGCAGATTCAGATGTTCCAACTAGAGAAAGAAAAGCTGAACTGATAAACGCGTTTGCACAGGCGATAAGGCATATTGTTCCAGAGCTTTATATTGCAGGTCCTGATATGAATGTTACACAGGAAGAGATGCGTATCTTTGCGGAAACCGTTGGGAATATGAAAGCATGCACTGGAAAGCCCAAAGAGCTTGGGGGTTTGCCTCATGAACTGGGAAGCACAGGTTTTGGCGTATTTCATGCAACTCGCGTTGCTGCTGATTTTTTGGGGTTGGAGCTCAGCGATGCTAGGGTTGCAATTGAAGGTTTTGGAAATGTTGGAAGCTTTGCAGGAAAGTTCCTCAGCGAAGCTGGTGCCAAGCTCGTTGGTGTTTCAGATATAGAGGGACTTGTCTATAACGAAAACGGGCTTAACTACGAAATGCTTATTGAAGCACGTGATAAAAGGGGCTCGGTGATTGAATATGAAGGCAAAAAGAAAATTTTGCCAAATCATGATATAATTAAGCTTGATGTGGATATTCTGGTTACTGCAGCAATTCCAAACCTTATCCAAGCACATGAAGCTGGTTTAGTAAAAGCAAAGCTTATAGTTGAAGGGAGTAATATTCCGATGACCCAAAAGGTTGAGGAAATGCTTGCACAAAGAGGCATACTTATAATACCTGACTTTGTGGCCAATGCAGGCGGCGTAATTTCCAGCTATGTGGAATATATCGGCGGTACTGAACAGAAGATGTTTAGACTTGTTAAGGAAAAGATAACAAAGAACACAAAGATGGTGCTGGAGCGTTCTGCTGAAACCTTACATACAAGAGCTGCAGCTTTGGCAATCGCTCGCGAACGAGTGCTCAAAAAATGCGGATGGTGTGTAGATAGCTAACTTAGATATCCGTTGCTCTCTTTATAAGGTTCCTAAGGATAACATGCCGGTCAGGAACGTACCTATCTCCCGTAAACAATTTTTCTTGCAAGTTTCTCCTTCTTCTTTGCTCTTTGCTGATGCTTTTTCAAAAGCTTTGTCAGGAATTCGATTACAAATTGCTTTGTTTCGCCGCACAGACGTTTGCCTCTCCTGCACTCTTCCATTATGCGCATTACCTCTGCCGAATCTGGGTAGTGAAAGCGCAGTATTTCGCAAACTTTACATATCTCCGGCTTTCCACCGAGCTTTCTCTGCAAGCTTGCAGTCTCTCTGCCGCCGGTAAAGGCATTGCTCACTTTTTGCCTTATCTGCTCTGCGCTATCGTCAAGGAAGATTGCACTTGCTGGTTCAGAGCTGCTCATCTTGCTACCTTCAAGCAGGCCAGATTGGTGCTTGAAGTAGATAAAGGACGGCATTTCAAGGTCATAGGGCAGGCGTTTTGCAACATCGCGAGTTAATCTGGCATGCGGGTCCTGATCCAAGCCGATGGGCGTTATACTTGGCATCTTTCCCTCAAACTCAGGCAGCTGAGCATGCAGTATATCTGCATACTGAAGCAATGCAGCGCTAACCTTGCCCAAATCCACATGCCCGTAAGTGGCTTCAAACATGTTGCGAGTTATTTTCTTACTTATCTCAAAGGTGAATGCATAATAGCGGGTTTTGTAATTGCTCTGTACATAGACTTCCTTTTTGTTCAGACCAAAGGCAAGCACATGCGCAAGATTGTTTGCTGCAATCTCCTTTACCTGCTCCATTGTTTTTATTTGGGGCCTGCTTGTGTAACCCTCTATATCAGCTATGCAAAGGTAGTTCTTGGCGCCGAAGGATTTGAAAAGCAAAAACATATCTATTACTACTTTATGTCCCAGATGTAGGCCGCCACTAGAAGCTATGCCTGTCATATTTATGAAGGGCATTCTCTCCCTTATGCATTGCATTATTTTTCCAAAATCCCTGTGCGCTATAACCATTCTTTCCACAAGGTAATGCCCCAGCTCTTTTTTCCACTTCTCCGGAAATGGCTTCAGGCCAAATTCCTCAAACACCTTGCTGTATTTTATTTCCTTTGAAGACCATGGGTTTATCGCTTGCATAAATATCACTTTTAAATATAATTGCAACTTATTTTAATTTAAAATTACCTTTTGGTGTTTCTATGCCAAAGCCCATAATTAGAGAAGGCAAGCTTGTAGAAAACAAGGTTTTGATCGAAAGCAGCAGACTGCGCGACCAATTGAGCCAGAAAGGTTTTGGTGAGCTTATAGAGCGGAAGCTTGTTCTGGAGCTCAAAGAAGCCATCTATCTTGTTGAGAAGAAGAAGCTCAAGGTAAAGAAGGGCCGCAGGGTTGTTTCCGCCGCAGAGCTCTTGGAGCTTGGCGAAACGCTTGATAAGCGTTTTTATTCCAAATACCTCGTTTTCAGGGATTTGCGCGATAAGGGCTATGTTGTTAAAACCGGTTATAAATTCGGTTTTGATCTGCGTGTCTATCCCAGAGGTAAAAAGCCTGGTGAAGCGCACACACAGTGGGTTGTTAATGTGTGCGCGCAGGATGACACGTTTAGCATGCCTGAAATAAGCAGAATGGTGAGGCTTAGCGGTAATATAAACACGGTTCTGGTTCAAGCTGTTGTGGATTCGGAGGATGATATCACTTATTATGAAATAAAGCGCATTATCCCCTAAAGAGACCGAAAATAAAAAATAAAGGGGAAAAGAGGCCTTTAGAGATCAAAGCCTCTTAGGGTTTTTCTTCCATTCGCCTTTGCTCTTTCAATAGCCTTATCGAGCTTCCACTGAACAACGCTATTTAAGCTCTCAAAGAAGTCGCCTGCAAGCCTTATCTCTTTGCTCTTAGCATATTCCTTAACCTTAGACTTCACCACAAAATCTTCCATTTAACCGCCTCCTTTTCTTCAAAATTTTGTATTTTCTGCTTTAAAAAATGATGCAAACTTATTTAAAACTATATGCTCGCGATTTTTGCGATTTTAATGCCTAGAGGCTTGCAACTAGTGGCTCCTTGAGCTCTTTCTTGGCTGGGTTTTGCCCGGGCATTTCTTCTTCCTTGGGTGCTGCTCCCTCCTTTTTTGAGTTCTGCTCCTTCTTTTTCAGAAACTCCAAAGCTTCAAGGATTGCATTTCTCAGCTCATCGCTGCTTTTTTCCTCAGCAATCCTTAACTTCACAATAAAGCTGTTCGGTGCGTTCTTTTCAAGCCATTTGGAAAAATCGTGGTTTGATGCATGATGCTGCAGTGATTCCAGAGGAGCCTTTCGCACAGCCTCTTCGAATTCAAGCAGGCTGCTCGCTTTTAAGTCGCAATACCAGAAATAGAATGCAGGAAGAGGTTTTTTGAATATTTCTGGAAGTTCTGTAACATCCTCCGCTTTCACTTCAGCAACCTTTTCCACCGCTTTTTCTTCTTCCCCCTTCTTTGTTTCCTCTTTCTGCGCCTTTTCCTTCTTTTCCTGCTCTGGCACTTCCAGCTGCTGTGTGCCTTTCTTTTCCTCTTTCTTTTTGACCTCGGCTTTCACCTCAAGCTCATGCAGCTTTCCCTCTCCTTTCTGTTTGCTCAGCATGCCGATGGATTGCTTCATTTCCTCCTTCTTTTTCTCAAGGTCCTTCTTTTTAATAAATGGCAGCGTAAGGTCTTGTACGCCCATGTGATTCACCAGCATAAATAATAAATTATAACAATATTTAAACCTTGCCCTGAATTTTTGATCGTGTTTCATTCAAAAATCAGTCTATTTTTCTGTGAATTGAAATCCTTTCATTTGTGAATATCTTTGCAAGCTTTTCAAATTCAAGCTCTTTTGCAAGTGGCTTGTTTTCCACCACATCTTCGTTTATGAGAAACTTTTCGCTGAATACCAGTGCAATATTGTATTTTTCCAGTATGTTGTAATCCTTTTCCTTCAGGAATCTATAGGCATCGCTGAACTTTGCTTCATCAGCATATTCTACCATAAGGTCAGCCAGCGTTCTTCTGCCAGAATCATACGCTATTAGATGTGCAAAGTACGGATCTGCTAACACGTTTTCGTTTGAGCTGCTATACTGCTTCAAAAATCGCGTGGCAGCATCAACTTCTGGACCAACGGTAAAGCTCTGTGAAAGTATTATTGCAATGTAGATGCCAAGGAGTAGCGTAAACGCAAGCATCATTGTGAACAGCTCGCTGAACTTCTTCGGATAGGACTCTATAAAGTAACATATAAACAATGCAATAAAGAATGCACTCACAAGCACAAACCTGGTGGAAACAAACGCTTCTATGGAAAGAGCAAGCATGCTTGCAATAAATAGGAGTTTCTTTTCTTTCGTAAGCCTAGCGTATCCTTTGAAAATAAAGAAAATCTCAAGAGCAACAAAGAATCCAAAGAGAAAGAATAAAATGCCCGGGTCTGCTAGCACAAATAGTGGGCCGAGGCTTATGAGATATCCCCACCTGTGCGGCACTATCTGGTAAGGCAGGCCTGCATGCCAGAAAAGCGCGATATATGTAATGGAGAAAAGCAAACAAGCAATCGCAAGCGGTTTTGCTGTTCCGATGATTGCTTTTCTTATACTTATCCCCTGTTTTGCAACCATAAGTGTGAATGGCGCTATAGCCAAAAAGAATACAGCGTTTGGGATCTGCACGAGCAATGCGGCAAAAAGCGTAATCAACGCCAATGCAAACCTTTTTTTAAGCAAAAGGAGAAGTGCTACCATGAGAAAACTAAGCGCTATGCAATGTCTAGGCGTTAGCGTAAGGGTTGAAAAAATAAAAGTGCTCATTGCGAGAAACACAGGGAACAGCATTGCTGAATTTTTCAATTTTAATCCCTTAGCGAGCGCTATTGTTGCAAAGAGGAAGAATATCGAGGCAAAGCAGAGGGTAAGTGCAAAAAGCTGCAAGCGCTCAAGCCCTGTAAGCAAACCAAAGGAGCCTTCTATGTAGAAATACCCCGGGATAAATGTGAAACTTCTTCCAAGGTAGCTGAGTTCATCTATTGCAGGCAGACCCGCATTTTCAAGCAGCTGAGCGGTGCCTCTTTCATAAAATATATTGAAATATGTTTTATGACTCGGGATGAACATACCGTAGAATATTGCTAAGTATATGAAGAAAACTGCCACAAGAATTGCTTCAATGCTTAGCTCCTTTTGCAGTGTATTGAACGAAAGCTTTTGTTCGGCAAGCGCAAACCTCTTCCTGAAGAAGAAGGCAATCAATATTAGCGCGCTTCCGTAGCATACTAAGAGCTCAAACAATGCAAATCTTTTCAAGAAACCAAGTATTAATCCAATAAAAACAAAGAGGGCTAACGTACTTGCAATGCTAAGCGCAAACCTTGCAAAGAGCTCTTCCCTTGGAAACACGAAGAATACAAAAACTACAACGCCGAGAAGCAGAACCAATATGCCAAGAACCCAGTTGCTTTTGTGTGCCTCGCCCGGCACTTCAACAGTGCTTTCAGAACCAAGCGCTTTTATCGTCACCTTGTTTATGCATTTTTCAAGCGTAAGCTTTTCTCTGAACTCCTGTTCCTTAGCGTTTGCGTATACCGCATGGTCAAGCTTATCGTTAACCCATATCTCAATAGGCACATATACACTTTGTGGAAAATTCTTCACTCTGAAGTGAAGCACATTGTTTTGTGCCCCGATTATTTCGATTTCAGGCGTTGAAGTTTCAGCATGCTTTACCTTTTCAAACCCATAGAAAAGCTTTCTGTTACCAAGAAATACCTCTGCAAAATGCTTGCCATAATTCACATCGCTTAAATCGAAGCAAAACTTTTCTTTCTGTTTTTCGCTTATCAATATGTTTTTTCTGAGAACCTCCTTGGAATCGAGATATATTCTGAGCTCCTGCTCTGCCTGTTCTAAATTTTCCGGTATTATGAGCAGTTCAAAGCATTCCTTTTCGCTTGCTGCCTTCTGAAACGAATATAACGCTAGCGAAATGCTTCCTCTCTTATAGGCGAAGGCATGCCAGTAGTTGCTGAAAAAGACGCTTGCAAGCAAAACAGCCAGCACTGCTAGGAGTAAAAGCCTCTCTTTCGTCAACATCCAAATATTTATTTGACAGAGATTATTTAAAAAACTCTGTTCAAATTCTATTATGGCCTTTTTTGAGAAAACCGAGAACAAACTTTTGGTTTTTGCTGCAGTATTGGTCTGCACGTTCATATGCGCTTTTTATTTTGAGCCATTGCTAAGCTTGCTGCATGCATTGAACAGGGCAATTTACAGCGGCTATTCGACAGGCAAGCTTATAGCATCGTTCGCTTGGTTCACTCTGTTTGCCTTACTATCTGCTATCGCTTTGAAGCTAAGATTGAGCGCTAAGCTATACAAAGTGGAAAAAATACTGCTTGCGCTTTTTATTGCTCTCGTTGCATTAGGCTTCTTTTTAGGTGCTTTTCAGTTCCAGAGCTTTGCCTCAAACTATAAGCCTAGATGGCTCTTCGCAACGATAGTTTATGAGCCTTCTTACAAGAACTGGGAGGCAAGCAAGTTTTATCACAACCATTTTCCAAAGGCAACGCTCTATTTTGCTGAACAGCTTTTTGGCATCGACTTTGGTCAGAAGTTTGATAACGGCAGGCCATGGTTTGAATTTCTGCCCTTGGCTAAGGAGTACGCAACTGCATACTTTATAATCGCTGTGCTTGCAATACTGCTCTTTCTTGCATACATTTTTTCCATTGCAAATAAGCTCAGCTTCTTCGATTTTATTCTAGCGAGCGCATCTTCGCTTGGGCTCATTGTTTATATGCTCGATGGTGGCATCGCTGCAGTGCCAATGAGCTCCGTGCTTTTCTTGTTTTCTCTCTTTTTAGTGCGCAGATATTTAACATTTTGTAAGGAACATCTGTGCAAAGCAGCTATTGCGCTTACATTTGCGTTGTCCGCTAACTTGCTGAGCATTGCAATTTTCAACTATTATATCCCTGCAAACGCTTTCCAGATAATGGTTGTATTATTCATGTTTGCTGCATATGTGCTCTTTTTTGAGGCCAAGAAGTTTTTCGCAAAGCAAAGCATCGCAATGCGCAATGCGCTTGTGCTTTTTATACTGCTCTGCGTACTGCTGTATTCTCTGTGGGTTATTCGAGGTACATTGGAAGTATATCTCTTCGGCAAATTCCTTGTGGATTACAGCGAGCTTGGCTATGCAAACGCAATGCCTGGCGCAGGCCTTTTTATCTATGGCCTGCCAGCAGAGCTCAGTAAGGAAACGCTTGCAAAGGAATTGCAAAAATATGGCGAAATCCTTGAGCTTGAAAAGACCGGCTGGACCGCTTTTGCAAGGATAAAACCTGCTGTTAGGGTTACAGATAAACAGATAACTGCAGAGCTGCGAAAGAAGTTCAAGCCAAATACGTATCTTTACGTTCAGGAACTTGCACCAATACCAACCTACGAAGCAGTATACGTCTACTGGCCAGAGCCCACAGACTCTAGAAAGTACTTGCGGGATAGATTCAACGATATAGAGGTAATTAAAAGAATCGATAAAGGTAAAGAAACAGTACTTATAATGAGAGCGTACACAGGCCCTGTATGGCAGCTTCTCTCAGTGCTTACTGAAATAAAAGAAAACGGCTATAAGGGAAAACCTCTGGTGGCAAAATAGCGTAACTGCTTCCTTATCGCTTTAAGCTCTCTTTCGAATATTCTGTATGCAGGCTCATCGAAGAGAACCAGAAGCACAAGCCTTATACTTGTGTCCGGTTTGATTTTTTCAATATAATCAGTAATCGCCCTCAACATAACCTTTGCACATCTTTCCTTTGGGAAGCGGTACGTGCCTGTACTTATTGCAGGAAACGCGATGCTTTTCAGGTTTTTCTCTTCAGCAAGCTCTAAGCTGCTTATCACTGCACTTCTCAGCTTTCTATCTTCATCGCCTTCTCCCATCACAGGGCCTACAGCATGCACAATGTATTTTGCATGCAATCTGCCTGCTGTGGTGAGCGCTGCCTTGCCGGTTTCCACAAACCCTATGCGGTTGCTTTCTTCTTGTATTATTCTGCCACCTTTTTTCACTATCGCTAAGGCAACCCCGCCGCCATGCTGCAGGGTATTGTTTGCAGCGTTCACTATAGCATCAGCCTCAATATCGGTAATATCCCCCTGAACAAGCCTTATAGTTGTGTTCCTTACCTTTATTTCCTGCATTTTAATCCACAACTTTCTTTGAAAGATCAGAGAAACTACGCTTGCGATACCTTTCCCTTTGTTTCTTTTATCCCTGAAATATGTTTCTTTCTTTGGGGAAACTTATCACTTTCTTTCTTTTCTAAAGAAAGAAAAGGGGCGAGTGGGCCCGGGCGGAATCGAACCGCCGACCTCCTCGATGTGAGCGAGGCGTCATAACCACTAGACTACGGGCCCTTTTTATGCTATAAAAATTTCCCTGAAAAAGAATTAAAAACATCAATCTTTAAAAACACTGAAGCCCTTATTTTATTGCAGTTATAATTCTGTGAGGTGCTGAGATGAAGAAATTATTGCTTTTGTGCCTTCTGTTTTTTGGTTTGAATGCCTATGCGCTCGAGCTCATTGCCCCTGAAAATGTGCCTGAAGGCTCAAGCTTTGCTGTGCTTGCAGAAATAAGCGAAACAAACTTTGATGAAATAAAGGTCTTTGTCGATAGTACCGCTGTGTTTACTCAAGGTTTGAGTGCATCCCCCGACTTCAAATATATAGTTTCTTATATCCCTTATGACCCAAGTTCTCACAAAACGCTCGTTCTGGTATTTCGCCCTTTTGAGGCAGATGAATATAGCATTAAGATTAAACTTCTTCGGGACTCTGAAACAGTTGCTGAAAAAGAGGTTTCAGTGAGGGTCTTCGCTCCTGTGCAGAGCTCTTCCATGGAATCCCTAAGCCACGATGTTGAAATTGTTAGAGAAGAGCTCAGAGCTGTGAAGGAAAAAAACAATACGCTCGGTGAAGAGCTCAAGAATCTGAATGAGGCGGTTTCTGAGTTGAAAAATAGAATTTCTTCGTTTGAAGCAGGCTTTGAGGATGTAAGGAACAAACTGAGCGAAAACAGCTCTGCATATGAAGCCTTGCAAGCATCATTAAACAATCTTAAGGAAAGTTTGAATACCACAAGTGCAGCACTTTCGAAAATAAGTAATGAAACAAACGCCAAATACGAGGATATGAATGCTGCTCTTTTTTCATTAGCCTCTAAGCTTGCTCAGATTGAGGAGCGCCAGTCCAGAGTAACCGCCGGCTTCACAACTCTTGGCCAGAGTGTTGCAATAGCATCTGTTGCAATAATAGTTGTTATTGTTATCGCTTTGGTGCTGAAAAAGAAGCATGGCATGCATGAATCCCTCTTTGAATCTAGCAGCGGGGAAAACAAAACATATGGCGAAGAAAGCTCTGCAATGCTTGATGACATTTTGAGTTCACAAAGCGAGGGCTCGCATAAAGGGAAATGGGCTTATAGAGGTGAATCAGCAGAATCAGAGCAAAAGGAAGAGAAGCGCTTCAGCTTGGGCGATCTAATAAAAAGAGGATAAGCTAGTCGCTAGGGTCATGCTCAGAACACAGGGAAAGAAGCACAGTAAGCGGAGTCATCCTATGGAAAGGACCTTTTCTAGTGTGGGGGGAGATAAGGTGAATCGTCTTAAAAGCTATGGCGTGCTTGATTGGCGCAATTGCTTGTTCCTTGCCTGATAGCCCTCTATAAACGCTTCTATACATTCGCAGCAGATGCCCTTTCTCGAGCACTTAGGGCATATGCATGGGCAGCTCTGAACATTTTTCTCTTTTTAGCACCGCAGTATTTATCTTTTATGCACGGGGGAGGATTCGAACCTCCGAAAGGCACTAAGCCACAGGGTCCTAAGCCCTGCCTGTTTGGCCACTCCAGCACCCGTGCGTTTCTCTAATAAATTTTTTGCCTAATCTTATTTAAAAATGGCTCGCATAATAAAACCAAGGCGAAAGGATTTTATTCTCCCAGATGATTATAAGCCATATATCGATAAATACTTTTTGCGCTCGAAAACGATACTGAAGCGAGATGGCCTGAATCCAAGGGTAAAATACCAGATATTCTTCCAGAAAGGCCCTGGCATTGTGTGTGGCATTGATGAAGCAATAGCAATAATTCGGAAGTATGCGGAGCATCCCGAGGAGATAGAAATAAAGGCGCTTTACGATGGTGAACCATACAGACCCAAAGAAACGATAATGACGATTGAAGGCCCGGTGCAGGAACTTATTGATTTAGAAACTCTATACCTCGGAGTTCTGAGCACAGGCACAACAATAGCTTCCAACATGCATGAAATATGCTCTGTTGCTAAGGATAAAGATGTATTCTACTTCGGCGCGCGTCACTGGCGTTTTGATTCCGACAGGGAGATAAGCTATGCTGCATGGGTTGGCGGTGCTAGAGGCGTGAGCACAGACATAGGCGCTTCCTCCTTTGGTGAGAAAGGAATGGGCACTATACCGCATGCGCTTGTTTTGATTTATGAGGATACTGTAAAAACAGCACAGCGTTTTGCCCATTACTTTGCCAAGGAAGCAAAGGTTGTTGCACTGGTTGATACCTATAATAAAGAGATAACAGATTCTCTGAGAGCTGCTCGCGCTTTAGGTGAAAAGCTTTATGCGGTGCGCATCGACACCGCAGGCGAGAACATCGGTGAAGGCTGCAGGAAAGGCTTCGGTGTTACCGTTGAACTGGCTAGAAAGGTGAGAGCCGCTCTCGACAGAGAAGGCTTCGAGCATGTTAGGATATTCCTAAGTTCTGGTTTCAATGCAAAGAAGGTGCGTGAGTTTGTAGAAGCAGAACAGAAGTATGGCAAATTCTTCGATGCCATAGGCACTGGCTCGATTTTTGAAAATATACGCTTTGCAACAGCTGACATAGTTGAAAAAGACGGTAGGCCATGCCATAAGGTTGGCAGACCTCCAAGACCAAACCCCAGACTAAAGGAAGTAGATTTATAGGGGTGTAAACGTTATCTTGCAATTTTTCCGATTTCTCTGGCAAACCCGCGCATAAGCTTTCTAATCTGTTTACGCTCTCTTTTGTTTAATTTGCCTTCAGCAATCTTTTTGGCCAGTCTCAGGAACGCTTCTTTCAGTATGTTCAATTCCTCTGCTGCGCCTGCCTGTTCCAATGCTTTTATTATGCGCTCGCGCGCTCTCTCACCTTTCTCCAGAAACTTTTCCAGAAGCTGCCTTCTTTTTTCCAAAACTTTAAGTTCGAGAATCCCCTTTTTGGTGAGGCTATATACCTTAAGAGTCCTTTTTGCGTGCCTTTCTTTCACACCTTTAATCAAACCCTTTTTTTCAAGCCCTTTTAACATGGGATATACTGAACCAAACGACGGCTTCCACAATTTGTTTGTTAGTTCATAGCACGCTTCTGCAATAGCGTATCCATGCAGTTTTTTTCTTTTCAGTGCTTTTAGAATCAGATAGCGCAGATGTCCCTTAAAAAGGAGCTTTGTAATCTTTCCATTTTCTTTCTTCATCAAATATATCGAATTCCGATATATTTAAAAGATTTCCCTATATTTTGAATATTCGAAGGTGGTAGTATGAACTCTTTTAAGTTTTTACAACTATTGCTCATGGTTTTATTTTTAATGCCAGTAGCTGTGGCGCTTTCGGATATCTATTACCTCCTAGATATAGATTCTACAGTTCAGAAACCCTCCACCATATATCCTGGAGATCAGATAAACCTTGCAGTAACCCTTATCAATAAAGGGCAATCTGTCGATGCTGAGGATATAAATTTAGAGCTTTCCCTGCCTGAAGGTTTTTCCCCTATTGATGTGAGTAAATCGCTTGATGTAATCGGTGCGAAAGAGAAAGAAACTGTTGTTTTTCGATTTGTTTCTTCCAAGGATATAACCTCCGGCACCTACAATCTCTCACTCAAAATGAGATATAAAAATAAAGAACAGGTTGTTTCAGAGACAAAATATCTGAGCATAGTTATCTCAGACCTTTTCCGTATTTCACTTTCCAATCTGCGTGTTTCGGACTATTTCCCCCACATAGGTGATACCATCACTGTGACTGCTGATGTTGCAAACACAGGCTCGCTTGAAGCTCGCAATGTTTCCGTTGAGCTTTCCATGGTTGGCTCAGAGGACTTTTCCAATTTTATTGTTCTTTCCGACACATTCAAAGAACTTGGCAACATTGAGCCAGGGCTTTCTAAAGAGGTTAAATTTGTATTCAAAGCAAGTGATAGTGCCGTGCCAGGCGTCTACAGCTTTTCACTGAAAGCAAATTGTACCGACTGTACAGATACGCAGGAACAGAAGTTCTCAATACATTTATATGGCAGGCCAGAGCTCATAATTTCTGGTGTGGATTATGCGGTAAGCGGTCGAGATGATAAAAAGATTGTGCAGGGCAGCAAGATTTCGCTTTCTGTTCAGCTTGACAACCTTGGCAAAGAAGATGCTAAACGTGTAATTGTTTCACTAGCCACCGATGATTCGTTTATAGGTTCAAAGAGCTCCTATGTTGGCGAGATTGAAAGCGATGATTCTGGTTCAGCAATATTCGATCTTATCGTTTCAGAAAATGCGCCGGTGGGTTATCACAATGTGGAAATAAATATATCCTACCTCGATGAACTTCAAAGGGAACAGAATATAACGCAGAACTATAAGCTTTATATATTCAAAGCACCTGAGCCAAGCCCCTATCTCCACTACGTATTCATAATAATAATTCTGATTTTGCTTTACATAATACTCAAAGTGATAATAAGACAGCTTGCAATAAGGAAGCTTTAATTGTGACCGGAATGATAAAGCTCGCTTTTCTAAACCTTTTCAGAAGGAAAAGCAGAACATTCTTGGCGGTGCTTGGTATTCTGATAGGCATTGCCGCTTTAATCACCTTGAATGCTGTGGTTGACGGTATTTACAACGAGCTTGATACTGTGATAGGCTCTTTTCAGGCGATAATGGTTACTGAGAGGGGCTCTATTGATCAGACGCTTTCAAAGCTTGATGAATCACTCAGAGCTAAGCTGGAATCAATTCCAGGGGTGCGAATAGTTGTGCCTGAAATCTGGGCAATCCCCGAAACTATTGACAATAAACCGCTCCAGTTTTTGCAAACAATGTCTCCTGCGGCAATTTATGGTGTGGACATAGGTGCATATCGCAGGCTTCGCGGCACCGGCTGGATTGGCGAACTCGAAAAAGGAGAGATGCTAAGCAGCAATGATAAAGGTGCTGTGCTCATAGGCAAAACACTTGCTGATAATATGCACAAATTCGTGGGCTCCTCAATAAAGATAAACGGGAAGAAGTTTCGAATCAAAGGAATATTCGGCACTGAATCCGAACTTCTGGGAAACCTTATTGTTATGGACATCGACGACGCTCGTGAACTTTCCAGCTTTCCAGAAGGCAAAGTTAGCTCCTTCTATGTCGAGGTTGTGAATCCTGCAGAAGATAAAATTGTTGCAGAGCGGATAAATTTCACTCTTGGTGCTGAAGCCGAGGCAAATACTGCTAGCGATTTCTCTGAAACATTTGCTGAGGTGCTGGAAAATTTCAGATTGGCTGCTTTAGCGATAGCAGCGATTGCAGCATTTGTCGCAGCTATAGGAATAATCAATACAATGCTTATGAGCGTTATGGAACGCTGTAAGGAAATAGGCACGCTGAAAGCAACGGGCTGGACGAATGCAAACATAATGCAGATGATACTCTTCGAATCCATGTTCATAGGCATTATTGGCGGCATATCTGGTATTATACTGGGAGCGGTTCTTTCTCTTTGCATTCCATATTTTGGAATTCCAACACTTATAAAAGCGGAATCTGTTGTACAGGCTTTTCTGTTTGCGTTTTCTGTAGGGCTGCTTGCTGGTCTTTATCCTGCATGGAGGGCTTCAAAGCTAGATCCAGCGGAGGCGATGCGAGGTGGCTGAAGAGGTTGTTATCAAACTTGAGGATGTTGTGAAGGAATACGCACTTGGGAAAACAGTGGTGAAAGCGTTGCGTGGTATTTCAT
>JAGHBI010000060.1 GCA_021161055.1 Candidatus Iainarchaeum sp.
AAATGACTGAGCATATCATATATGTAGGTGGAGTCACCTGCAAGCCATGAAGGTGATGTGGCGCCGAGCTGTTTTACGTTTAGAGTGTATAGACCGCTTGCAGCATTCCTTGCAAACCACCCAGGAGCATCCAGGGGTATGCTGTCGGTATAGTCAAGAAGCGCTTTGCTTACTGTTTTTCCGTAATCTATGCGAGCTGCAACTTCCTGTGCAGAACCAAAGCCGTACTTGCTGGCTATCTGCTGATATCTTTTCCTTGCTTGCTTTACAAACGCTGCCTGCGTCTTCGTGAACTTTTCAAGGTCCTTTGCATAGCGAAACATCTCGCGCCTTATTATTGGGTCATCTATCTTTGTGAGCCAGCCACCCGAAGAAAGCCAGTCGCCTGCAATCTTCTGCTGCAGCCCTGGATTTGTCAGTAAATCATACCCAGAAGTCCACTTACCTTTCGATATCTCCGTTTTGAGCTTGCCAATTTCGGGATAGCGGGCAGCACGCCACTTCAGCCTTGCTCTCAGCTTCTTACCGAAGTAGCTCTCAGGACCGAATAGGCGCATTCTAATGCGTTCAGCAAGCTCTGTCTCTGTTATGCGAAATGGGAATGTTTTTGTTAATCCAAGGTGAGAGAACAAGGTCTTTGCCCTTGCAAACAGAGTTGGGCCAGCGGTAGAAAACACCATATCCATTGAAAACCAGTTGTTGTAGTACTTATCGAAGAGGGAGTAAACACTGATTATACAATCAGCGCTGTTGCAGGTAGTTTGGCCGTATGCCAAAAACGTATGCGTAAGTATTGAATTTGGGATTATTTTGCCAGGAATGCGTTTATAGGTTTGCAGATTCATATCGTTTACATCGCTGAAAGCAAACATCAATTCAAAGTTTTTATCTGCACTTTCAGGCAATCCGAGGAGCTCTCTTATGTGCCTGTATTCTGCATCGCTAAGATCTTCAGGATCTTTATCCTTAAGGCTCGTAATCACGCTTTTGACTGTTTCCCAGAGCGGCTTGAAATCGCTTTTGATGCCTGTTCCGGAGTTGCGCAGCATTAGCTGTTTTCCTGAGAGAGGACATGGCACATTTTTGTCTTCAAGCTCAACGCATCTGCCAACGCGCAGAGTATCTGTGAGAACTACACCAAATGAGTAAGGGCCTTTAATCCAATTATTCGCAAGATGCAGTGCCTCTTTTAGATGGAACTTCTCGTCTGCGAGCTCGACCTTTTGCGCTTCACCTCGCTCTCTATCTATTGGAATTATCACCGTGGAGTTTTCAAGTCTATCCCGCGGTTTGTTAGTATCTTGCTGCAGAGCACTTCTAAACTCAGAGCCTGTAAAGCCTTTCGCCAGAAGGTCAAGTATTTTAAATGAGTCCTCCGCACTCAGCTGCCCAACATAGCAGGTGAATTTCTCGCGCAAAGCCTCTGGAGCATTCGAAGCGTTTCGCTGTGCATATACAGGAAAAACAAACTGATAGTTAAAGAGAACCCATATTGTGAACACTAACAAAATATCTCTTCCAACCAGTCTGATGTTGTTCGAAAAGTGTCTTTGCATCATTTCATATTACGCTTTTGTTCTTTTTAATATTTTTTATAATGTTTGCGGGATTAAAACGAGTAGAGAAAGAAAAATAATCCGAGAAAAATCCAGCGCAAATAGTACAGAAGCAGGGCAAATGCCAGGGCGCTTGTCAGGTAGCTTGCCACGAAAAGCGCGAAATATCTGTTAAATTTGTGCTTTTCAACCACAGAGCATATATATGAGCCAAGCAGAATAAACGGCAGAGCAAATAAAGCTAGAAAGAGCGCTGCAGCAGCTATCTTGAATGCTGCGAGCACTATGAAAGAGAGAAGCTCCGCGGGCTCGGGCAACAGCGGCTGCGGAACAACGCCAAGAGAGCTAGCCGGCAATGAGATAAAAAAGGGCACAGCATACGCTATGCAAACAAAAACGAGTGAAAATAGAAACGTTGAAGATAGTGTGCCTGCAATCCATGAAAGCTTAAACCTTCTTTGCATATACGCCCTCAGCTTCAGGCCTGCAAGCGCGAGCAAGAAGAAAAATATTGCGAAAGGAAGGGCTCCTTTGAGCAAATCACAAATGGAAAGGATTAAATTCAGCAAAATACTTATAATAGTGGGCATTAAATTAATTAAAAACCAGAACCTATATAAATAGGTTTTGCCATGTAATTATGCGAAAGTGGTGCGCATGCAATATGCTTTCGGACAAATGCCCGAGGTGGATTTGAGCAAGATTCCGCGGAGAAAACGAAGGTTTTTTAGGAATAGAAAGTTACTTTTAAAAGCACTCTCAAAGCATGTGCAAAAGGTTCAGGATGTTAGGGAGATTGAAAAGCAGAAGATAATTCAGGAATTGAAATACAGGCTTGAGAGGGCAGAGCGCGCAGAACTTCTGAGTCTTGCGGACAAGCTGTTTGAGGAACTCAGCAGTGATCAGGCAGAGGATATAATAGTGTCAAACATAAAAGCGAAAAAGAGGCATGCAGAAGAGCTCACAAAGAAAGATTATGAGGAAATTGCAGAGAACATATACATGCAGCTCAGAGAGGCTCGCGAAGCCGAGAAGCTGAAGCATAGGGAGAAAAAGGTTAGAGAGAAGGAAATAGAAAGGATCAAGGAAAGGCTGGCAACATTGCAAGGATTGAAAAAGAAGCCAGAAATGAAACCGGGTAAAAAGCAGAAAAGGGGGAAGGAGCGCGCAGCAATGCTTGGTGAAATTGAAGAAGCTGGCGATGAAGAGATTCTCAGCGCATTAGCTGCAGAACCGGAGCTTGGCTCGGAAGGCGAAGAAGAGCAATCGATATTCAAGGAACTTGAAGAGCTCAGCGAAGAAGGTAAGAAAAAGAAGAAGTAACTTATGAAACCTTTTTACAGCTTAGATTATGAAC
>JAGHBI010000106.1 GCA_021161055.1 Candidatus Iainarchaeum sp.
GATTATATTGCGCAGATTTATTTTCCTCAGCTTTATTTCCAGGAATTCATCTGCAAGGGCTTTTCTAAGCAGGCCATGCGCTGTAGTAGCATAGCTCTTATTCAATATAACAGAAATATTAGTATAATACCCATTTCTATCCCTGTGCACCTTGCCACTTATCGCGCTGACTTCATAGCCATCACCTGAATAATCGCTGAATACAGATATGTAGCGACCCATTGTAAGGAGCTCGAAGTTTTTTATTTTTCCGTATGCGAAGATTGGCATCGCCAGCTCAATCTCTTTTTCAGACATAAATTTGTGTATGCTGGCGATGACATCCTCATTATCCTTAAGCTTTAAGGTATAAAACTCTGTCATCCAGTTCACGCCTTTATAAGCGATAAGAAGTAAAAGGAGGAAGTTTTTAAATTATTGCCTCTGGTATGCGAAACAATACTATAAGCAAATATGGCGAAGAAGGCAAAAAATTTAAATATGGGTTAAGGCAATCATATTAGCATGGATGGAAAATTTTTGCTTGTGGGTTTTCTAGCGATTGTTCTCCTGTGGAGTGCTGGCGCTGAAAGCGTGCCTTATTTATACACCAATTATGGGTATGTGGATGGGCGATTTCAGATAGTCATTACTACTGCAATTGATAACAATGCTGCTCCTGGAATACCTATTAAAATCTATGACAGAAAGGGTCTTTTTGGGGAAGAAAAAACAAACAAAAACGGAGACCTCATTTTTTATCCACAAAAGCTCGATGGCTACTACTTTGAGGCTGAATTCGAAATAGATGGTGAAACCATAATCACTGATACGAAGGTTGTCTATAGGAGAAAGCCGAACATTATTGTAGCGAGGAGGGATAACACTTACACAATATGTGCAGATGCCGAAATAGGGCAGTTTACAATAATTGATGGAAACCGTTTTCTCATATTGAAGCAGGAGGAAGGCTGTGCAACATATTCAACCGACACGCAAAAATTCACAATAAAGACTCCTGAAAAGGACTTTTTAGAAGAAGCCGAGGCAGATGCGGGTGTTTTTATAAAGGCAGATTATCCAAATAAGGTAAGGATCAACAGAGCGTTTGCAATAGTTGCATACGATAACTCACAGCCACTTGCCGGCGCATATGTGGAGCTCGCCGGTATGCGAAAGAAGACAGACAGCAAGGGCAGAGCAACATTTGTGCTCAAGGTTCCCACGGAATACACTGTAAAAATAACAAAAGAAGGATTTGCTGAATTTTCAGGGAAGATAAGGGCTGTGGAGGAGTTTGAGAGGTTTGAGGTTTCGCACCCCGAAAAAGTAAGCCCTCTTGAGATATTTGAAGTAAAAGTATATCACAATGGTGCGCCAGTAAGCAATGCTCTTGTTTCTGTGGATGGGGTAAAAAAGCTTACGGATGAGCAGGGCATTGCAAAGTTTGCATTGGCTGATGCAGGAAATTATGCTGTTATGGTTTCGAAAGAGGGTTTCGAAAATTACATTGGTGCACTTAAGGTATTTTTAGAGGAACAAAAGCTTGAGGAGCTATTTGTTTCTGCACCGAAGAAAGCATATGAGAACAAGGAATTTTTGGTGATTGTCAGCACAAAGGGCGGCAGAGTGAGCGATGCAAAGGTGAAGATTGCAGGCAGGGAATTCCTTACAAATGAAAAGGGCGAAGCAAAGATAAGCGTGCCTGCAGGTACCTATAAAATTGTTGTGGAGAAGGAGGGTTTTAAAAGTGCGAATGCTGATATAAAGATTCTGCCTGTTCCCAAGGTAGAACCACCAAAGCCTCTGCCAAAGGAGCTCTTTTATATTGGACTTGGAATCGCACTTATGATACTTGGAGTTGGGTTGGTTAGATGGTGGTTGAAAAGGAGGCGCAGATATTTATGAAAATGAAGGTTATTTTGGTTACAACCCTGCTGGTGATGCTTACCGCATTTTGCTTTGCAGATAAGCAGGTGCAGCTATTGATAGAAGGACAGGAAGCAGATACGCAGAGCGATGCTGTCGAACTTCGAGGACCCGGAACATTTACGCTGACAGGTAAAATAAAAAACAACCTTCAGATTGAGGAAGTAAAGAAAAATATTGACCTTGTTTTTATACTGGATGCGTGCGGGAGCATGGGCGATGAAATAGATGCTGTTAAGAATAGCATCAAAGAGATCATAGACAAAGTTAATGAAGACAATCCCGGGTTGTTACGTGCCGGGCTGTATGTATTTGAAGGACATGGCGACCGAACAGGGTTTGTTTCAAAGCCCGGTTATTGTGGTTCTTCAGATGATATGGGTGCAGTGCATCTGACAGACAACGCGCAGCTACTCAAAGACAGACTATCACAAGTAAGCGATGGCTGCGGCCGTGAACCGTGGGCACATCTTACTGCGCAAGTGTTGAATGATTCAAATTTCGGCTGGAGACCTGATGCTGTCAGGGTGATAATTGCAATAAGTGACGAACCGAATGATTACTGTAATGGAGAAAGTGCCTGTGCTAATGATGGAAAGGGAGATTTGGGCGGGCTGGATTCTGCCATAAATGCAGTGAATAATTACAATGGATACTTCTTTGGAATTTATAACACAAATGGTGCTTGTCCTAGAGGGGCTGAACCGGCTATGAAATATGTAGATTCCAAAACCAGCGGTGAAGCGTACAGGTACACCAATGCAAGTCAGATACCAAATAGAATAAAGGAAGCAATAAATTATGTGCTCAGCAATGATGCCTTCACAGTTACGCGCGAGGAAGGTCCGGACTGGGATGATTTGCAAGCAAACTTTGAGATAGGAAATGTTGCGAGGGAAGGTGGCGAGGCCACATTTAGCATAACATTGCAAACACCACCAACTTATGATCAGCGCGAGGTCTATTTCAGATACAGGATTCAGGTTAAGGGAAATCCCTCGCTCTATGATGACGCCTGGCTCAAGGTTATTATGGGCAGTCCGCCTGTAGCGGCAATAAATCCATTAACCCCAACAATTGGCGATGTAGACCTGCATGTGAGAATGAATGCGGTTGGCACAACAGATGAGGACGGCGATTTAGTAAGGTTTGAATGGGACTGCACCAGCGATGGAACTATCGAATTTACAACAACAAGCGTTAATGATGAAGTGGAATGCGTTTATACTGAAAAGGACAAAACATATACTGTAAAAATGACTGCTTATGATTCTGTTGGCTATAACGATTGGGCAGAGCTTACAGTACAGACAAATCCAAATAAGCCGCCTGTTGTTTCACTGCAGGCAACACCTCATGAGACATACATCAACACGCCGCTCACATTAACAGCTACAGCAAATGATCCGGATGGCACAATTGTGAGCTACGTGTGGGATTTCGGTGATGGCAATATTATGATGTGTGCAGATTGTCCAACAATGATTCATGCCTACAGCACCAAGCAAACGTTCTATCCGCAGGTTACTGTAACGGATAACGATGGTGAAACGGCAACTGCAAGCGTTGAGGTTAAAATGCTTAACAGACCTCCAAATAAACCGATTATTCGGGCAAGCCCTTTGAGTGGTTTGCCACCACTCAATGTGGTGTTTACTGTAACAAACCCAGAAAACATTGATCCTGATGCCGACCCTGTGCTTCTCTATGAGTGGGATTTCGGTGATGGAACATCAGAGAGCAGGCCTGAGGCTTTTACACAGCACACATATACAGGCTACGATATGTTCTTTGAGGCAAGGTGCAGAGCAGCAGATATTGAGGGAGACTGGTCTGAATGGAGTGACCCAGTAAGGATTTCAACTCTGCAGATAAGTTCCATGTATGACTTCGATGCGAAAGATGTTAATATAATGCAAAAGACAGAGGTGAAAGCCGTATGCACAGGAAGCGCTAGCAGCATAGATGTGAAAATATTGCAGGACAATAATGTACTTTACACCACCACCACGCCTGTGCCATGCGATGGAACCTATCATGAAATCGATTATAATTTCCAGGAAGCTGGCCTTTACGTTGTGAGAGCCAGCGTGCATAACGCACCAAGTCCATGCATAAACTGCGTAGCATTTAAATATTTGTATGTAGCACAGCCATTCCCAGAGCTTCTGGCTCCGGAGATTAGCCCAATACTGGTTCTTGCGATCGGACTCGTAATTGTTTTTATAGTAAGGAAAAGGCGTTAATAGAATACTTTTTCCTATCAGAGAAACTACGCTTGCAATACTCTTCCAATCAGGAAAACTACGTTTTCCCGATACCCTTTCCCTTTGTTTCTTTTATCCCTGAAATATTTTTTTTCTTTCTTTGGGGAAACTTACACCTTTCTTTCTTTTCTAAAGAAAGAAAGGGCAGCGCCGGGAGTGGTATAGGAACCTCCAGTGGGTTCCTATTACCTCCAGCAACCGTTGACAGAACCTCAGTAACCGCAAGTGGGTTCCTATTACCTCCAGCAGCCAATGGGTATGGAACATGTTACGCCGGGAGTGGGA
>JAGHBI010000027.1 GCA_021161055.1 Candidatus Iainarchaeum sp.
ATTAATGGGTGTTCTTATGGGAAAAAGGTTTCCAATAGTGGCTCTTGGTTTGTTTGTTGTTCTGTTCGTATTTCTTTTAGGCTGTACAATGCCACCTATAAAAACTGAAACGCAGGAACTCACCTTTGTTTTTAAGGAAGATGGAAGCATCTATGCAGAAACTGTGAACTACGGTAAATTGATGTCGGGAACTCAGGCCGGTATGGAGCTTTACGGTTCAGCTGAAGATTGGGAAAGCGACTGCAAGAAACAACTTCAGGATGGACTGAATGAATATAAAATGATGCTCGCAATGGCAGCACAAAGCCAAGACCTGAACAAAGAACAGCAGGAACAGATGGAAAAAATTGCGAAGCTCATCGAAACCATTGAATCAACAATGCAATGCGAGTTCAAAGCAAATAAGGACGACAATACCGCGATGTTTAGAATGGGTTACGAACTAGATAAAGAATCGTTGGATATGCTAAAAGTGGCCTTACAGCAGCAGGGGCAGGCATCGGGAAAGGCGCTATTTCCAGTAATTACTGAAACGGATGAAGGGATGCATGTGGAAATTCCTGTTAACATTCAGCAGCCAAGCACCGTTGAGCTGAAAAAGATTAAAATAAAAGCAGAAGGTGAAATTGCAAATTTTTCACCTGAAAACTATACCAAAGAAGGAGACTATTACGTATTCACGGACATCGAAAGCTTAAGTGGAAGCAAAATCTCCTTTGACTATAAACCTAGCGTGGCAGCTCCTGAGCCTCAAGCAGGGGAAGAAACGCCTGAAGAAGAGTCGCCCGCTGGCACAGGGGCTGAAGGTACAGAAAAACCATCGACTGGAGCCGCTGGTGGCAAAGAAAAGTTTTCACTGCTTGGTATTGAATTACCGCTAAGCCCAGAGCTCATGCTCTATCTGCTTGTAGCAATAATCGCTCTAATAGCCCTTATTATACTCATTGCCTTTATTCGCTCCAGGCAAGGAAAAGGGAAAGTTGCGGCACCGGAGATACTTGAAAAGAAACCAGGAGAAGTGCCCATTACAGGAACACATAAAGAGAAGCCGAAAACATCGCAGGTATTGGACTTGAAAGAAAGTGTGGAAGGCGGCGCTAAGGCAAGGCCTGTAAGCGAATCAGATATTATTGTGGAAACAAGAAAAGAACCCGTTCATGAGGAACCAAAGGCAGAGCCTGTTCATGAGGAACCGAAAGCGAAACCAGAACCTGGTGCGCTGAGTGAAGCAGATATGAAAACCGTTGAACGCGCAGTAATGGCGCTAGCACCAAAGAAGGACAAGTATACGCCCGAGCAGCTGAGGAAGGTTATGCTTGAAATGGGTTATAAAAAAGAGGTTGCAAACGAAATAATAAAGAGGCTCTATGAATAGAGCAAGCAGAATTTTTCAAGATGCCTCGCCAATTTCGCATTCGGGAAGCTCGCGTTCATAGTCAGATTTAAGCCATTCCATAATAATTAATTCCATCTTCATCTTCACTTTTCTTTTATCCTCAAAGGAGAAGGCTTCTTCCACGCTAATCGAAAGAAGGAAAGAGCGAAAAATTTATTTAATTAACTATGCGTTTAAGGTGCATTTTTCATTCAGCGGAACATCACTTTCGAAATGTTTTTCCTATTTGTTATCTTTAAAGATGAATATGCGATATGCAGAGCTGCCTCTGCATTATGGAAAAGCGCCTTACTGGCTGTTCAGAAGAATGGTTGCTTTAGGGAAAGCGATAAGTGAAGTTGTTATACTTGAGTATGGAACCAAAGGTTTTTTGGAACGCATTGCAGATCCATTCTGGTTTCAGGCACTGAGCTGTGTGCTTGGCTTCGACTGGCACTCAAGTGGCACCACAACAACAACGTGTGGTGCGCTCAAAGAAGCGCTTAACGAAAGCTGCGAGCAATATGGTTTGGCCATAGCAGGTGGAAAAGGTAAAGCATCGAAAAAGGCACCTGAGCACATAGAAATATTTTCGGAAAGATTGAACATCAGCGATAAAAAAGCGTGCGAAATTGTGTATGCGAGCAGAATGAGCGCCAAGGTTGATAATGCAGCACTGCAGGATTGTTACCAGCTTTATCACCATTGCATATTCTTTGATGAGAAAGGGAACTGGGTTGTGGTGCAGCAGGGCATGAATGATGAAACGAGCTATGCTAGACGCTACCACTGGAATGGTAATGAGCTCAATGACTTTGTTGAGGAACCTCACAAGGCAATATGCTGTGATGAAAAGAGGAATGCTGTGCTTAACCTCACATCAAAAAGGAGCAGAGAGAATAAAAAGGTTGCAATCGATCTGGTTAAGGAGTCTCCAGAAAAACTGAAAAAGGAATTCATGCGATTGGGCTCGGCGCAGAGAACACTGGAAAACTGGAACCAAAGAATTAGAAATGAATCATTGGTTATGCCGAAAAATATAAACTGGAATGCACTTAAGCATGCCTACGAATTCCAACCGAAAAATTATGAAGAGTTTCTTAGCATAAAAGGAATCGGCCCGGGAACAGTTAGGGCTCTTGCCCTAATCTCAGAACTTATTTATGGCAGTAAAGCGGACTGGCGCGACCCTGTGAAGTACTCTTTTGCTGTCGGCGGTAAGGATGGCGTGCCATTTCCAGTGAAAAAGCGCGTTATGGATAAAGCTATCGAAGTGCTCAGCGATGCTGTAAAGCAGGCTAAATTGAGCGATTATGAAAAGTTGCAGGCAATAAAAAGGCTTAAAGCGCTCGTACCTGATTAGAGGAACCTGCCCGCAAAGCGCGCTTTGCCTTCCGCCTTGAGCATTTCCTCTATGCGCAAAAGGTGGTTATACTTGGCGTTACGTTCACTTCTTGCAGGAGCGCCGAATTTACATTGCTTCGCGCCCAAACCAACAACTAAGCTGGCTATGAAAGGATCGCATGTTTCACCGCTTCTGTGTGAAACAACCACTCGCCAGTTGCTCTGGAATGCCAGCTTTGCAGCATCTATCGCTTCGGTCAGCGTACCTATCTGATTTACCTTAAGCAAAAGAGCATTACATGCATTCATCTCAATAGCTTTCCTTATGCGCTCAACGTTTGTCACGAGCAGGTCATCACCGACTATCTGAACCTTGCCGCCAAGCTTTTTTGTGAGTTCCTGCCAGCCCTGCCAGTCCTCTTCAGCAAGGCCATCCTCTATTGAAAATATCGGGAAGCTTTTCACAAGCTCTGCGTAATAGTCTATCATCTGTGCAGAGCTCTTCTCCTCCTCGCCAATAACATAGGTGTTTTCATAGAAGAACTCCGAGGCTGCTGAATCCAGAGCCATAAATATCTTGCCCTTATAGCCAGCTTCCTCAATTGCCTTCTCCATCAATTCGAGCCTTTCAGCAGTATGCTCTATAGGCGGCACAAAACCGCCTTCGTCCGCTAGCAAAGTGGCTCTTGCACCAAACTTCTGCTTCAGCATATCTTTAAGGATGTAATATACCTCGCAGCCAGCCTGCAGTGCTTCCGCATAGCTCTCAAACTTTATTGGCATTATCATATGTTCCTGTATATCGTTCTTCAAGCCAGCATGCTTACCGCCATTTATCACATTTAATTGGAGTACAGGCAAAAATATCTGCTTGGCTTCGCTCAGCTCTGCGATATATTCAAAAAGCTGCATATCCTTCATGAGAGAACCTGCTCTCGCCAATGCAAGGGAAACAGCAACAATTGCGTTAGCGCCGAGCTTGGACTTGTTTGCTGTACCATCAAGTTTTACCATTAATTCATCTAAAGCGCGCTGCTGAGTTGGATCCTTGCCAACAAGCTTTGGAGCTATTACCCTATTGATGTTTTCCACTGCTTTAAGAACACCTTTTCCGCGAAAAGCTTTTTCGTTATCTCTAAGCTCTATTGCTTCAAAGCTACCAGTTGAAGCACCACTCGGTACGGAAGCCCTGGCAACCCCTTTCTTTGTTCTTATCTCACACTCAACAGTAGGATTTCCCCTACTGTCCAATATCTGCCTTGCTCTAATGCCTTCAATCATGGTAAGCCCCCTAAAACAGAAACTGGGAAAGTTATTAAAGCATAACTGGTTTGCTATTTCATGTGGTGCTTATGAAAAGGTTTTTACTGTTTTCTGGAACAAGCAACCCCCGTTTAGCAAGAAAAATCGCTCGCAAGCTCAATACCAAATGTGGGAAACTTGTAATTTCACGCTTCCCCGATAACGAAACATACTGCAGGTTTGATGAAGCAGTTGAAGGAAAGCATGTCTTTATAATTCAATCCACAAACAGCCCTGCAAACGAGCATCTAATGGAGCTGCTTATAATAATCGATGCTGCAAAGCGCTCAAAAGCCAGGCACATAACAGCGGTTATTCCTTACTATGGTTATGCGAGGCAGGACAGACAGGTAAAGCCAGGGGAGCCGGTAAGCGCTGCTTTAGTGGCTAACTTACTCAAATGCGCTGGTGCCAATGCAATAATAACAATGGATTTGCATTCCAGAGCAGTGGAAAAATCGCTGCGCCTGCGCAAGAAACATCTGCATGCGTTGCCAGTAATAATTGAGTACTTCAAAAAGAAGAAGTTGAAGGATGTTTGTGTGGTTGCGCCGGATAGGGGAGCATTGAAAAGCGCAAGAAAGCAGGCAAGGCTCTTAAAAGCGAAAATTGCTCATATAGAAAAAACTCGAATTACAGCCCAAAAGGTGGTTGCTAACCGCATTGCCGGTGATGTGCGGGGGAAAAATTG
>JAGHBI010000097.1 GCA_021161055.1 Candidatus Iainarchaeum sp.
AGCTCTGTACCCTCCTTTTCCGCCTGCGATTCTGCAGCAAAGCGCATTACTATTTCTTCTGGTTTGCTGGCTGTTACAACAGATGCAACCTCGCGTATATTTATCTGAGATTGCTTTATTAATGTCTCCCGCTTTCCATTTTCAGGCGCTTCTTGCTGTGTTTGTGGGGGCAGCATATAAATAGCAAAAGCAGTCAAAATAAGCTATAAAACAGCAATAACATTCCTGACCTCATTCTTCTCGAGCATATAGAAGTCATATACAGAAGTAATTTAAATAATTGTTTTTCCGTTCGCTTTTAACCAAACGTAAACTATTTTACCCTTTCCCATATCTTTAAGAGTTATGCTAGGCGTACCAAGCAGAGAAGAGCTACAATCACTTAAAAAGGATATCCCTAAGGAATACTCAATGGATGCTCTTGAAAAAGCTTTCATCAGGAGCATAGAGGAAAACACCGCAAACATCAAACGCTGCGCTGTGCTTTTTTCAGGTGGCTTGGATTCCTCTACAATAGCGTTTGCAGTTTCTCAGAGGGTTAAGGAAACAATGCTTTATTGCTGTGGACTTCCGCACTCAAAGGCGCTTGAAAGGGCCACAAAAGCGGCTTCGCTTCTCGGCTTGGATTTAAAAAGGGTAGCAGTTAATACTGCCACTCTCAGAGAAGCTGTGTGGCAAGTTGTTGATATTATAGGTTCACAGGATACTATGCATGTTCAGATTGCTGTTCCTGAATATCTCTGTTTGCATGCTATAAAAGAGGATTCCTTTAATGTGGTTTTTACAGGCCAGGGTGCAGATGAACTGTTTGCTGGCTACGATGAATTCAGGCGCGTTCTTTCGCAAAAAGGTTTCTCTGGAGCAGAAGCTGTTCTTTGGAGAAGGATTCTCAATATATATCGGGATAATATTGACCGCGATAGGGCAATAGCAGAACACTTTGGCATCGAGCTTAGATTGCCTTTCCTGCACAAAGAATTTATGCTACAGGCGCTTGCATTCCCCATTGAAAAAAACCTTCAAGGCAAAGATGATTTTTTAAGGAAGCATGTGCTTCGCAGACTTGCTGAACACATTGGTGTTCCAGAGGAGCTCTGCTATGAAAGAAAGAGGGCAATTCAGTATGACTCCGGCATTGCTAAGTATATAAGAAAGATTCTTGTTAGCTCAAAACTACATCAGTCTCATTAGATTGCAAATCCCTTACTGTAACGGTACAGGTAGGACCACTTACCGTAACTTCCTTTTTATACGTTACATATTTAGCATAATTCACATAAAACCCTGTACCAGCGCCTCTTTTGAGCAGATATTCACACTGAAGCTTTATTGTAATTGTTGCAATGTTGCCTGCAGGCGCGTAAGTAAAATCGCTAAATGTGCAGCCTATTTCTCCCTTGTCTGGGTCGGTCATCTCGTCAAGGTCTGCAGTTAGATATTCCTCTACTTTGGCCTGTGCATCGTTTCCGCTGACATCATCACTGCAAACCCCGGTTAGAATATTTCTATCCTTCACAAAGTCAGCAAGGGCTTCACCCGCTGCCTTATCAAGCACAAACCTTGCATTCTGCCAGACGCGTTTTGTTTCTAATATGATGTTTGAATAACTCATCGTATGTTCCTCACTAACAGTAGCTACACCTGTGTATGCAACCATCGCTATTGTTGCGAGAACCAAAACTGCCATTATTGTAGTGTAAACACCAGCACGCTCATTCATGATATCACCAATGTATTATCTATGCACACCACAGAAACATTTACATCTGTACGCGTTGTTGTGTCATTTGGCCTCAGTGTAAAATACTTCTTGCATACTGTGTTCATCTTCAAAGAGTTGAAATCATCAGATTGCAGAGTATTCGCATATATATCCACAACCGCTTCATCCCTTGCAATCTTTTCCATATAGGTAAAATATCGTTCCGCGGTTTTTGCCCTCACTGCTATGCTCCATGTAACCGCAAGCACAATAACAACGCCGAGGGCTGCAATCGCATCTATGGTGAATATGAAGCCTTTCTTCCTGCCCTTTTTAATCAATCAGATCCCTCCGCCACACATAAATCGTTGCAACATCTCGCTTGCACGCTGCGCTTGTTCCGTTCATACATTTTTCCAGCTCGCTTTTTGTGATGTCCCCGCTATGTGCCATTATAACTCTTCTTTCAGAATACATCTGTCTGTTATCTGCAGGCAATGGATCACCAGCTTCCACGCCTGCATTTACAACACTCACATGCACCCCAAATCTATCACTTAAATGGAGTGCTTGTGCGAGGTTTGCAACACCCTGAATTTTTTGGATATCTATACAATTTGTTATGTAGAAATCATTTCCTGTGCCTGGCAAAACGGTGCATTTGCATGTTGTAGCTTCGCTTGTTACAAGTAACTCCGCAGCAGAGCTTCCAAACACTCTCAGTTCTGTAAGTATCTCGTCCTGCTTGAATGCATAATAATTGGCTTCCGCCACTCTGTATGCATAGCCAAGAGCAACCATAAGTAAAACTAATGATAGTACAACGTCAACACTTTCAAGTTGCCCTCTTTTTTCCATATAAATCACGTATAGGTTATCACAAACTCCTCGCCGCATCTATTGCCTGTGATATTTATGTGCGTCGGCTTGACTATGGAAACATTCTCATCTATTTGCATGCCATCCACATTTAAGCTGACCTTAATATAGTCGTCACCTATTGTTATATCGCATGGCATCGGCTGGGTTTTGTTCAAATAGCGTATACCGGGTACGCGAAACCTTATTTCTGCTGTGCCATCGCTCAATGCAACACTGCTATTTATCATCTCCGCTAGCTTATAAGCAATCCTTTTTTCCTGAGCTCTTATAAGAATTACATTCTGGTTTTTTACAAAATTGTTTTGAATGGTGAAGAGTGCGCTAACCATTATGAGTATATATAGAAAAGCGAATAGGAAATCTATCGTAAGCTGCCCCTTGTTCCTCTCTGTAAGCATGCTATAGGATTAAATGAAAAAAGAAGTATTTAAATTTACCTTTCCCAATTGGTGGCCTAATTAGTTTTATAAATAATAGTGCAAACGGTTTTTAATGGCACAAGCTCTGAGAACAAATCTCTGGAAGATGTATTTGTTCAAGTTTCTGATACAACTACACTTCATTAGCGCTGTGCTTGTTCATCCCTAAAGTCGAAGAAGCTCACTTAATCGATTGAGTAATGTACTGCAGTGGCGCTCCTTATGAGCCAACAAGCTCTGCCTTGTTCATCAGGTTGAGTATTTCATTCATGAGCTCCATGCCTTTATCGAATCTGTAGTACCCTTTTGCACAGGCTCTTTCGGTGAATTCGGTTACATCATCAGTTCTGACGCCTGGTCCTCTAAGCAGCACCGGCACCGCATCACCAGAATGGTCTTTCATACAGCACGGTGTTGAATGGTCAGCAGTTATTATCACGAGTACATCTTTAAGCTTTAATAGAGGCTTCAACGCTGAATCTATCCTTTCTATAAACTCCCTCTTTCCCTTGGCATTTCCATCATGTCCGAACACATCGCAACCTTTTATATGCACAAAGACAAAGTCGTATTCCCCAAGGGCTTCAATAGCTTTGCTTATTTTTGCATTGATGTTTGTATTTGCCTTTCCAGTTGCGCCCTCAACATCAAGCACGTCCATGCCTATGAAACGTGCTATTCCTTTATAAAGTCCTGCGCCGGCTATGCAGCAGGCTTTCATCCTGAAGCGTTCCTCAAAACTCGGTATTCGTTTGAATACGCCAGCCCCTCTCGTAAGAACAAAGTTCGCTTCCATTAATCCCTGCTTTTTCCGTTCCTTGTTGAGTTTATGCCCTGCAAGTATCTTGTGCGCTTTTGCAAGAAATTCATTCAGAACCTTGGCTGTAAACGCAGCTTCCTTGCTATCATCAAGGGGTTTTATTTCCAGGGGTTTTATCCCTTCTTTGTGTGGATCCGAATCACTTATATTTGGGCTGAGCCCTTTACCGCGCATCACAAGCGCTAAGCGATGTGCAGTTCCAGCCTTAATTATGAATTTGATGCCCTTTATTTCCATTCCATTGAGAAGCTCTGCAAAAGGTTCTGAATTATCGATTCTGCCCGCACGCCTATCGATTATAACCCCTTTCTTGTCCACTGTTGCGAGATTCGCTCTAAACGCTATATCACCCTGCTGGAGCTGCATCTTTAATCCAAGGGCTTCAAGAGGGCCTCTCCCTAAGTAATACCTCTTTATATTGTAGCCAAATATGCTCAGGTGAGCAGTATCTGAGCCGGCTCTTATGCCAGCACCCAGGGGACTCATAATGCCACATGCCCCATCCTTTGCAAGCGCATTAAGGTTTGGTTTTTTAGCTGCCTCTAGCGGTGTTTTGTTTGCCAGCTCTTTGCAGGGCCTATCGCCTAAGCCATCACATATCACAAGGAGCGCTTTTTTTGGAACACTCATTCAATCACCCTCCAAGCAAGCTTTTTCCCATTAATATCATACACCTCTATTGTATCCATATTAAAAGGCCATGCGATTATTAAATGTATTCTTCCAAAATTTGCAAAAGAATTTAAATCCGCTTTACTCGGCATATTTGAGCTTCCGGGATGCGAATGCACGGAACCAACAATGTTGAAATCTATGGGAATCAGCCCGGACCTTATAAGTGTGTGCCCATATCCATAAATTGCAGGCACCACCACAAGTTCATCTACAATGCTATTCTTTGTGCTTCCAAGAAGTGCGAAAAATTCTTTTGGGTATGTGTTCTTAGAGGCTTCAATTATAGTCTCAATAACATCCCTTTTTATAAGTATCATTCTAAAGCCCTAAATAAATTAGTATAGTGGGTACGATTAAAAAAGCCATGCAAGAGCTTCTTGCAACCTTGTTCAGCGCAGCATAACAGCCAATAGAGCATGCAATAAGCGAAACGAACAGTGCTAATGTTCCACAAAAAATCATTAAGAACACCAGCAGCAATGCGAGTATTGTTGCGTTAAGCTTCATATACGAAAAGCGGTGAATGTTTCTGAGAATCCACCTTCCTAAACTCTGTAAGCTCATTGTAGAGAATGCTATTGCTATTAAAGCACTTCCTGCAAAAAGAACTAACATATTAGAATCGACCACAGCAAGATTTTTTATTGCGAGCGCTATGCCTGTGCGGGTTTTTCCTATGGCATAAAGAACAAAGAGCGAGAAGATTATATTGCATGTGTTTATGCCACCTAATATTGTAAGGTAACAATCGCTGCTCAATTTCCCTGATATTTTTCTGAGTAAGAATGCGGCTTGGCTCGGGCCTATGCCCGGCATTATTGCTATTGTTGCAGAGCCCAGCATTGCAAGCATGGAACCTTTTATAGAATCTGCAAGGTTTAAGCCCTGCATAGCTAACTCCTGCTTTCTTACTTTTGGCTTTCTCATCAGCGAGAGCACAAGTGTGCTTAACGAAAACAAACCAATAACAATAGCCATTATTCCATTCTGTATTGAAAGCCTCTTGAGCACAATAAGGCCAAGAGCTGCGGAAAGAAACATCGCAGTAAATGTTTTTCTCCTGCGTTTTGAAAATAAAATCACTACTATAAGTACCGCTGAAAGGAGAGCTGGCACGAGTTTTGGCAGCAACCACTCTATTTTTGGAAGAACAAAAAGAAATATTGGCATTGCGCAAATACCGCAAAAGCCTGCAAGCAAACCGCCAATTATTGTGAGCATAAGCGCTTTATATGCTTGCCCTCTGAGCAGGTATCTGTGTCCCGGAAGTATGCTCAGATAGCTTTCGGAATCTGGAGCGCCCAAAACTATACTTGGCAGGAAATCAAAGAATGAATGTGTGATCGCCATTGCTACAATAAGCGCAACAATATTTGTTGGAGCGTTTCCGAAAAGCAAAAGAAGAACGAACGCAAGCGTATTTACGTGAAGCCCGGGAGTAAGCCCTGTTGCTACACCAAGAAAACAACCTGCCAACACATAAAGAAGCAGTTCAATCAAGCAGATTCACCTTCTCAGCAACAATCTCGAGTTTGCCACGGTAAAGCTTCACCTTTCCAACAACCTCAACAAAGTTGCCTTTCCGAAGCATTATCTTTTCTTCAATCCCGGGCCTGAAAAACACACCTTTTATTTTTGCACCATCTTCAAGCGTAAATATCGCTATTTTATCAGTAACTTTGCTGAAGCTCACAATGCCTTTAACACGCACTTTCGCATCTAAATATTTTTCACTTATCTCCGCAATATTGAGCTGTTTTGGGGCTTCGAGAAAAGAGTATGCTGCTAACAATAATATGCCTGCTATAGCGCAGAATAACGATGCGCGATTAAGCCAGTACTCTCTTAGCAGCATTAATTGATTTCTTTCCTAAAAATGTTTTTTATTCTAATTGTTCAAACAACCTTTTCAGGAATTCTTCGGAACAGAGACTGCTTTATCCGTACCCTGACCTTTTCCCCTTTTTTGAGTTTTTTATCCGTTTCAACAACATATCTGCCAGCGGTTATGCCTGCAAAGAGATCAAATGGCAGCTCTACAACCGCAAGCTTCTCATCTGAAAGAAGCACTGTGCCAAAAACTCCGCGCTTGCCCAGAACGATTCTGAAAAGAACATTCACCACAACGATCGCCAGAATCAGAAGGAGAAATAAATCGATGCGCGGACCACGCTTCTCCTCTTCTATGAGCGATACTGCAACGTAAAGTACAAGCCCCAGCAATACAATAAAGTAAACAAAATATCGGATAAACTCCTTTCCAAATTCTTTTTTGATTAAATGCAGAAAGATGAAAAACAGTGCTATGCAAAGACCCTCGTATGCTAAAAAGCCATAAAAGCCAATCAACATTTCCACAAAATTGCCGAGCACAATAAGGCACAGCAAAACTATTTCAGCAATTACAAGCTTTTGCCTTCTGTCCATTCTAACAGCTCCTTTTCCAGTTCAACAACCTTTTCATAGCTGTCCTCTATAATTCTCATAACTTCCTTATCCTTTAAACCATATCTCTCCGCAAGATAATGAAACCTTTCCTTGAGACTAACTATTTTATCGCCTCGTACGCGCTTATCCGCGTAATAAACAATCTTTTCTTCAATAGTTTTGAGTTCACCTGTAAGAATGGATTCCAGTACATGCTTCCTCACAACCTCAGCAACGCTGTGCATGCCGAGCTTTTTTAGCTCTTCATAAGCCTTCATTCCATGCTTCCACCTGTTGCATTGTAACGTATCGGCTTTATCCAAATCATGGAGCAAAGCACCTGCAATAACCAGTTTTTCATCAACCTTCTGCCCGCGCTCTTTCAGTCTTCTTGCTATGCGCAGGGCAAACTGCTTAACCTTTACAGAATGCTTTACGATATTTTCCGGCACGTTGTGTTTTTTCAGGAGTTCCATGCATTCCTTTTCACTGGGTATAATATCTTTGGTGTTAGCTTCACTCATAGTGTCACTTCCTGCATTTTCTGGCAAGCTTCTTTATGCTGCTCCTTTTTGGCTTTATTATTCCATGCTCTGTTATTATTCCTTTTATGTATTTTGCAGGTGTCACATCAAACGCTGGGTTCAGCGCTTTACTTTTTTTGGGTGCAATCCTGACATTGTGCAAACCTCTGCAGTAGCCTGTAACCAGAAGCACTTCCTGCTCGGAGCGCTCTTCTATGGGAATATGCTTGCCGCTTCTGCAGTTGAAATCAAATGTGCTTGTTGGTGCTGCAACATAGAATGGAACACCATTTTCTCTAGCGAGAACTGCCTTTTCATAGGTGCCTATTTTATTGGCAACATCTCCGTTGTTTGCTATTCTATCAGCACCCACTACGCATAAATCTATTTCATTATGTTGCATGAAAAAACCAGCTGCGTTGTCCGCTATTATCGCATGCTCTATCCCTTCGTTTGCGAGCTCCCATGCTGTAAGCTTGGCTCCCTGCAAGCGCGGCCTTGTTTCATCCACAAAAACAAATACCTTTTTGCGCTGGCGCTTAGCAATATAAATTGGTGCAAGCGCGGAACCCCAATCGTGCAGTGCAAGCCAGCCAGCATTGCAGTGTGTGAGAACCCGAGCTCTGTGCTTTAGAAGCTTTGAGCCATGCTCACCAATACGCTTGCCGCGCACCTGATATTCTCTGCTTATAATCTTTGCTTCCTGCACCGCAAGCTCCTTTGCCTCCTTTAAGGTTTTTCCATCAACCGCACGCTTGATCCTCTCTATTGCGAAGAATAAATCGCGAGCGGTAGGCCTCGTATTCGCAATCCTTTCAAACCCTTTCAGGGCTTTTTTTGGCCAGTCCTTCTGTCTGCATTCGAGCACTGCTTGCGCGCAGGCAAACGCTGCTGCAGCACCAATAGAGCCAGCACCCCTAACAGTCATGTTTCTTATCGCTTCTGCGGTTTCCTTATGTGTTTTCAATGCCACAATCTTAAATCTGAAAAGCAGTAAGCGCTGGTCTATCATGTGCACAGCGCTGCCTTCCAGCCAGCTTGCGGTAAACCACTTCTTTTTATTTCCAACCCTCACAAGCATTCAATCACCTGTGCAAGCAAGTATGCATTGCAAGCTTTTTGGATTTCTCAATTCATGAGCATTATGTGCGAGGCTATATATTTTTACGTTCGCTTTAGCTTTTTTTGCAAGCTTCGCAACTAAACGCATCTTCTTCAGAATCAGTGCGCGCTCAAATGCGCTCGCGTTCAGAAGCTCACTAAAAGAAAAAACAATCTCTTTTTCGCTTCCAGCAACCATCTTTATTGCCTGCAAATCTACTTTTGCTTTTGGGTTAAAAAGCACGAAGCGTATCGCCTTGTGCGATGCGAAGTTCAGGTCTTTAAGCTCTTTTACCTCAATTGCTAAAAAATCCGCTTTATTCCGCTTCAGGTTGCCTCTCTCAACGATATGGCAGAACTTCACATCGAGTTTGTTGTGCACCGCTTGCTTGCGCAACCGCTCTATTAAACCAGCTTCAAACCTACTCACAAATACGATTTCGTCTATGCCAAAAAGCCTTTTGGCTTCCTTATATGCATCAATATCAAAAAAACAAACAAGGTCACGCATTAATAGAAACGTGCTGAAATATTATTAAAAAATAAGCTTGCTTATTTTCTCTTTTTCTTCTTCCTGTTTTTCCTCGCTTTTTTCGCTGCAGAGGTTAAGCCGCGTTCTGCTCTGCCGCGATGCTTATTGCTGCAAATCCAGTTTATATCTTTATCCGCCTGTATTTCAGGCACATTCGGTTCGACAAGTATTACCTCGTAATATTTGTACTTTCCATCCTCACCAACCCAGTAGGAATTCAGCACCTCGCAATTAGGGTATCTCTTGCTGGCTCTAAGTTCTGCTATGCGCTGAATGCTTATATTCCTTGTGAGCTTCTTTGTTCCCATACGTTTAGGCCTTCTGGCTGCGCGAGGCCTCCTGTGAGCGCCACTTCCTCTGCGCACGCGCACTCTAACAACTATGAATCCCTTCTTTGCTTTATAACCCAAAGCCCTTGCCCTCGGCAGATTTGTTGGTTTTTCGAGCCTTACAACTGCACGCTCGGCTTTTCTAAACTGAATGAGCCTTTCTCTTTTAATCGCTTTGAAATCATAGGCTCCTTTTTCCTCTTTATACTCCTTTTTAAGTGTTTCTGCAATCTGTTTGCTCGCGCTCAATCAGCTCACCGGGAAAAATAAAAAGAGGGTTTTTATCCTTATAATTTAATTATTTCTGTTAGGGAATTAATTTAAAGGTTTTGGTATGGGTTGCGAAATTTCACCAAGCACTGTAAGAACTCTTAGACAGGGTTTGAAAAAGCACGATACATGCTTGAAGTGCAATCGCAAAGCAAAGGTTCTGCTTCCTTACGGACCGCAGAAATTCTGTGAGAAGCATTTTGTTGAACTTATAGAGAAACGCTTCAGAAAAACTGTAAGGCGTTACTCATTAATAAAGCCTGCAGAAAAGCTCATTGTTGCGGTCAGCGGTGGCAAGGATTCGCTCACAGCACTTTATCTCACAAAAAAATTCTTTGGTGAGTCTAACAGGATAACTGCTTTGCTCATTGATGAGGGCATAGGGGGCTACAGAGATAAAGCGCTAAAGCTCGCTTCGAAAAACTGTGATGAATGGAACATACCTTACAAGCTTGTAAAATTCAAGG
>JAGHBI010000083.1 GCA_021161055.1 Candidatus Iainarchaeum sp.
ATCCTGCGCATTCTTGGCGATGCCATAGGTTATGGCAAGCTCACCCCACTAATTACTGATGATAACTTGGAGGAAATAATGATTAATGGTAAAGGTAAGCCTATATTTGTATTCCACAAGAAGTATGGGATGTGCAGAACAAACCTTATTATAGAAAATGAAAGCGCATTATATAGGCTAATTCTGAGGATAGCAAATACTGTTGGCAAAAAGTTTGATGAAGACAATGCTTTGCTTGACGCTCGCTTACCTGGCGGCGCGCGAGTAAATGCAACATACAAGAGTGTCACCCCATTCGGCTATACACTCACCATAAGAAAGTTTAATAGGAACCCAATGTCCATAATTCAGCTAATAGAAAATAAGACCATAAGTGTTGAAGCTGCGGCATTTCTCTGGTTGGCTGTCGAAGGATTGCGAATAAATCCAATGAATATAATTGTAAGCGGTGGCGCCAGCTCTGGAAAAACTACGCTCTTGAACGCGCTCTGTGCATTCATAAGGCCTGAAGAACGCATAATAACGATAGAAGATACTTTAGAACTGGACCTTGGTGATAGAGAAAACTGGATACAGCTCGAGTCCAGACCAAAAATTCAGAACGTTAAGGAGGTTTCAATGAATGATTTGCTCAAAAACGCATTGCGCATGCGCCCGGATAGAATAATTGTTGGCGAAGTTCGTGGCGAAGAGGCACAGACAATGTTTGTTGCCATGGACACAGGACATAAAGGACTTTTGGGCACTCTGCATTCAAATACTGCTCGCGAAATGGTTTTGAGGCTCAAGGCAGCACCGATGAATGTGCCAATTAATATGATTCCGCTTCTGAACCTTGCAGTGATAATGTTCAAGATGTACAGCAGGCAGCTCGGCATGATAAGGCGTGTTAAAGAAATCGCCGAAATAGAACATATGGAAGAGAAGATTCTATTGAGCAATGTTTACGAATGGAACAAGCGCAAGGATATTATAGAGAAAACCGATGTGCCTGCAAGAACCCTGGATAAATTTGCAGAAGCAACAGGTCTCACAAAGAATGAGATAATGGAAGAGCAGAACATAAGGCAGCGCATTCTGGAATGGATGATAAAAAACAAGATATCTGACTGGGTCAAGGTGCAGGAGATAATCCACCAGTATTATTATGATCCCAAAAGCATTCTTGACAAGGTGCTCAAACACTAAGCCTTATTTCTGCCAGCTTCTCATATATTGGCCCAGAACTTGTAAGTGTAGATTCCATAATATCAACGCTTTTAACCAGAAACGATTCCTCAAACCGCTCCTTTTTTAGCTGTTCCACAACGCTAGCAAATTCTCTTCCAGAAAGCTTCTTATTCCTTGCAAGCGTCACATGTGCTGAAAAGCGTTCGTCGCTTATACCCAAAAGCCTGCATATCTCATCATGCAGCTCAACAATCTTTTGAGCATTTTTTGTAACCCCTATCCAGAGAACCCTTGAGCCAAAACTTCCAATACTGCTTAATGTTATCTCAAAACCTCTAAGCGTTTCAATAGCTCTGAGCTTTTCCTCAAGCTCTCTCACGTAGCTTTCATGCAGATGGCCTAAAAAGAGGAGCGTTATATGCAGGTTCTTTTTTTCAACCCTTTTCATCCCCCGCTCTGGAATCTTCTCAGAGAGAACCTTCCAGATATGTTCCTTTACCTGCTCAGGGATGTTTATTGCTACAAACACCCTCTTCATTTTAGCTCAGCCCTAACAACGCTTTCAAATTTTCGCAGCCTTTCATTATTTGCTTCCAGTTTTTCGTTCGCTTTCTCAACAACCTTTCTCATAAACTCCTTTGTAACAATGATTTCATCACCAAGCTTTACTGGCAGTGCCATTTCCTCAGTGCCTATGAGCTCGAGGATGAATTTACCTGGTTTTGCAGCAATGATACCGCCACGCTTAACACCTGCACTGTTTTTTATATCAAGCACCTTGCAAGCATCCTTAAGGGTGCGAGCCCCTATATGGATTATAAATGGTTCCATTTTGAACCAAAGGTTGCCTTTTGTATTTTCTCCAATCGCTTCCCACACCTTATCGAAGCTCACCGCTTGATGCCATTTCCTGTGGAAATAGGCCTTGTTCTTACCTTTCCCCTTAATACCAAGAAGCACAATGCGCCCACTACAGCTCGATGATGTGAAGAAGTTTTTAGTGCTGTTTATATATCTGCAGAGAGGCACTATTATTTCATCTGCTTCGCCTTTTTTAACCGCAAGTTCAAAGCGCTTCTTATGCCTTTCCTTGACCATCCTAAACCTTATATCTGCTTCACTCATGCAGTTAGCCTCTTCACAGCAATGTTTTTATCCAGATCGATAATCCAAGCTCTGCCCTCTTTCACCGCTGCAACATTCACGCAAGTGGTTGAACCAAGTTTGATTTTTCCATATGCTTCGTGCACATGTCCGCATATATTCAGCAGGGGTTTCCTTTCAGTTATTACCTTTTTCACGGCGCTGCTGCCTATGTGCTCTCCACTCGCAAAATCAATCTTGGTGTTTTTTGGCGGAAGGTGCGTAATCAGGACTGCGCCCGGTTTTACAAGCCTCTTGAGCGATTTTTCTATATCAAGTTCTGAATAGAGAAAAGCACCCACAGAGCCTAACAAGCCAGCTCCAAAGCCGCAAAACCTAAGGCCACGAAATTCAATGCACTTATTATGTAATGATACACCACGCTTTTCAAGCGCTTCGAGTACTGCTGGCGTATCCAGGTTTCCTGGAACCGCAAACACCTTCGAAAAATTCAGCATATCTATGAGCTCTAAGGCATCCTGTTTATCGCCGTAGTTTGTAAGGTCTCCTGCAACCACAACTAGGTCTATCTCTTCCTTATTCACCTTTTTCAGGAGTGCTTTTAGCGTTTGCACGCGCTGGTGTATATCGCTTAATGCCAGTATGCGCAATGAGCCCACCATTAAGTATTTTTTTACTTTGCACTAAAAGTATTTAGGGGGTTTAGGTGTTAAAAAGGTTTATTTTTGCATTTGTATTTTTGTTCCTAATATGTAGCGCCAGCGCTTACATCTATATGCTTGCGCCGCGCGAGGCAACACTTCAAAATAACGAGAGCACGCCCTTAAAATATGTTCAGCCTGGCGAAACCCTGGTTTTCGTAATCAATCGCAAAAGCGATTCTCTAGTATGGGATTCTATAAACGTTTCAACAAGCTGGCCTTCCGCGTATGAAGTGCTGGATAAAACAATAACAGTTAGGCTTACCATTCCAAGCGATGAACAGGCAGAGCTGAAAAGCATTAAGTTCACGCTCATCGATAATGAGAGCGGCGTTGAAGAAAACTTCGATGCGGTAGTTTTCTTAAGGCATGACCTTATTGAGGCGAGCTTAGCGAAAAGTTTCGTTGAGTGCCAGGCCGATTCTATTGCTAAATACGAGCTTCTGCTCAGGAACAACAGCCTGGCTGAGCACACCATAGAAATTAAGAGCTCTCTGCCAGAAACGTTGTTTGAAGGAACAACAATTACATTGAGGCCCAATGAAAGCAGAGCACTAGAGCTTGAGGTAAGTCCAGGCACGGCAGGATTCAAGGAATTCAAATTCTATGTGGATTCAACGCTTTTCGATAAGAGGTTTGCAGAGCTAAACGCTGAGATGCGTGCTTTGCCTTCTTTGCAGACCAAATATACCGCAAGCCTTTACGCGATTCCATTCTTTTCGTTTTCGCTTCTTCCAAGCTATCTGCTAAATGCGTTCTTAGCTCTCCTTTAATCTGATCAAAAATGATGCTTGAACAGTATTGTAAAGAGATAATTGGGCTTATTGAAAGCGGCGAGATAAGGGACAGGCAGCAGCTCAATGCATATAAAGCAAAGCTTGCAGCCAAGTACGGCCTAACCAAAATGCCAACAAACCCAACGATAATGCGCTTCGCAGAGCACAAGAGCCGAAGAGTTCTAAAGCTGCTTACAAAGAAGCCTGTGAGGTCTCTTTCAGGAATAAATGTGATTGCAATAATGACAAAGCCGTATCCATGCCCTGGAAAATGCATATATTGCCCAAGCAGCCAGATTGATGTTCCAACGCCAAAGAGCTATACAGGCAGAGAGCCTGCAACCATGCGAGCCCTGCAGGCAGGCTTTGACCCGAAAAGACAGATTGAAGACAGAATAAGGCAGCTTACAGAAACAGGGCACAATGCAAGCAAGATAGAACTTATTGTGATGGGTGGCACCTTTTTGGCCACGCCACTAAACTACCAGAAAAACTTCGTAAAGAATGCGATAGATGCCATAACTGGCAGTAGCTCAAAAACTCTTGCTGAAGCCAAGCTCAGGGCAGAAACTTCAAAGCGCAGAATAATTGGCATAACTTTCGAAACAAGGCCTGATTACTGTAAAAAGGAGCATGTAAATAGAATGCTTGCTTTTGGTGGCACCCGTTGCGAATTGGGCGTGCAGATACTGAATGATACAGTATATGAAAAGATAAACAGGGGGCATACCGTTGCTGATGTTGTGCATGCCACAAAGCTGTTGAAGGACTCTGGTTTTAAGGTCTGCTATCACTGCATGCCGGGACTGCCTTATACAAGCATGAAGGATGATCTAGAATCTTTCAAAAAGATGTTCTTTTCAGAGGATTTCCGTCCAGACAACATAAAGATCTATCCCTGTCTTGTTTTGAAAGGAACAAAGCTTTACGAGGAGTACATAAGGGGTAATTATGAGCCTCTGGACACAGATAAAGCGGTGAAGCTTATTGCAAAGGTAAAGCAGTTTGTACCTCCGTGGGTTAGAATAATGCGTGTTCAGCGCGACATCCCAGCAAAGCTCATAGATGCCGGCGTGAAGAAAAGCAATCTGAGGCAGATTGTGCACAGCTATATGCAAAGGAAAGGGCTGGAATGCAACTGTATAAGGTGCAGAGAAGCGGCATTAAAAAAAGCGAAGGAGGGAATTGCATACAAACTCAGCGATGCAAGGCTTTTCATAGATGAATATAAAGCCAGTGATGGCACAGAGCTTTTCCTGAGCTTTGAGGATAAGGAACGAAAGCTCCTGTTTGCGTACTGCAGGCTTCGCATACCAGAGTATTCCTTCAGGAGGGAGATTTCAGACAAGAATGCTATTGTGCGTGAGCTCCGTGTTCTGGGTGAGCCCTTGCTTCTGGGCGAACGCAGCAAGGAAGCATTGCAGCATCAAGGCATGGGCGCAAAGCTTTTGGTTGAGGCGGAACGCATAGCAAAAGAAGTTTTCGATAAGAAAGGCATCGTTGTTATAGCTGGCATAGGCGTTAGAGAATACTACAGAAAAAAATTTGGTTACGTGAATAAGGGTCCTTATGTCTACAAAAAGCTTTAATAAGGGTGTATTCTATTTATTTAGAGCTTTATGGTAGAAAGCAGCCTTGAGGACGCATACAAAGAACTCATGCACTTTGTTGAGAAGTACCCTACAGTATTTCCGATAATGCATTCAACACTTTTTATGCAGATACTGCGCTCGCTCACTACTGCGAAGGACCTCATAAGGCTCAAGGCAATCTTTCCTTTTGTTGAAGCAGAGGACCTGGAACAAATTCTTGTTCTACTCACAAATGTTGGTCTTGTGGCGAAGTTTAAGGCGTCAAATAAGGAATTTTATCATGCCAGCGATTTGGGCAAGCGATTTCTGGAGCTTTATGATAGGGCAAAGCTCGCTCTGCTCAGAGGCGGCCTTGAGGAGATAAAGCTGAAGCCAAAAACCGAGAAGGAAAAATCCTGATGCTCTTTAAAATATTTCCCAATCCAAAATTTAAGTGATTCCTATGGTAAAGGCATTTATTGCTACGCTGGGCAGAGGCAAGGGCACATGGGGGCATGTTGCCAGGCTTATTCAAGAAGCTCAATGGGATCAGATATTGCTCATAGGTACAGAGTTCACCAAGCAAAACTTCAGACCAGCAAGGGATTGCGCGTGGTTGCTGATCAACCCCAGAAGTGGGTTCGAAACATTGAAGGAGGCAATAAAAAAAGCCATTCCTGAAGCAGAGCTTTACATTTCACTCATTTCAGGCAGTGGCAGAGAGCACACAGCTTTGCTCTCTGCATTGAGGGAGCTTGGCAAAGACTACAAGCTTGTTGTGCTCACCGGCGACGGCACTAAGTATTATTGAAAACTAGTGCACATCATTTTTTTAATCCCCTAAGCCATAATTTAATTATGTTCGAGATTATAGTATTGCTTATCATAATATTTCTTCTTTCAGCACTTTCTTTAGTTCTCTACAGACGCATATCAATCCTTGAGCAAAGGCTTTCGCATCTGAGCTCGGAAAAGCAATCGCAAAGCACGCGCTATGGTCTGCTTGTTGAACAGTGGCTTCCACTGAGCGAACAGTTTCCTTTTAGCCCAGAAAATTTTAGATTCCTGGGTTCGCCAGTAGATGGCATTGCCTTTGAGAATGACCGCATAATATTCTGCGAATTCAAGCTTAACAACTCCAAGCTCACAGAGAGGGAGAAGCGCATAAAGGAGCTTGTTGAGAACGGAAAGGTGGAGTGGTTCGAACTAAGCGCAGGAGATTCTAACAAGTAAGTCTGTAGCGCAGCAGTGCTGCTATGCCACCAAGCGATTCAAGCTTTTTCCCAGGCTCATATTCTGAATTGAATATATGCACCTTCGCTTGCGCTTTTTCCGAGGTTTCAATTATTTCCGCAATTTCTTCCCTCTTTTCAACAAGCAGTTTATCGAGCACAAGCAGGGTTTCAATAGCGCCCGATTCAGACGCCTTCTTAACCTCTGCTATCCCATAGATTGCTAGGCCATCCTTTGCTATTTCCCCCAGTAATTTTTCGATAAGATTCGATTCTTCCACTATTTGTGCTTCTCTGGCTATTTTTGCAATTGCTGGCCCTTTTATGAGCTCATTTATGCCTGTAAGCCCTGTTGTGCTTATACCCTCAACGAATACCTTGCCTTTAAATCCCTTCTCCCGCAAAAATTCTGCAAATTCATTCTTCACAAACCCAGGACCTGCAACAATAACATTGCCTATACTATAATCAAGTATCTTTTTTGCAATATTGCCAAAGTATTCCTTTCTCCATTGCTCTGCTTCAAAAATCTTTCCTGACTTTGCAGAGCGTATCTCTGCCCTTATTTCATACCTGAAATCCCTCAGCAGGGCTACTGTTGCGTGCTCATCATCAAGAACAACAAGCAGAATTTCCTGCCTGCTTGCGTTTTTTGCTTTCTTCAACCTCTCTATGTGGTGCTTCATCAAAGCCTTTTTCACAATCTTGTATTTCTTGTTTGGTTCAATCTCAATGACCTGCATCGAGCCGAAAGGCAGGTCGGAGGCGCTGCCACCAATTATTTTTCCGCTAACCCTCAAAGCTTTTCCGAACCTGTCAAATGTGCTCTTTTCAACCTCTAATTCAACAAGGAATGTTTTTCTTATTGTGGCGCTGCCTTCTTTACCTTTCTCCTTTCGCGATGTGATGCCACTTACTATATCCCCTTTTTCGATTATCTTGCTTAAATGCCATAGGTCATCCTCGGTTTCGGGAATGACGCTAACAGTTGCGTGCTTTCATCAAGCCTTATTATTCGCATAATAAGCCTTATATTCAACAGCTTTTTTAAAAGGTGTCGAATATTTTATATATTTCGAAAGGTTGGTTAATTATGGCCTCGAATTGGCGTATAAGGATTGCGGTTATAGATTTCAATAGGTGTTTCCCGGAAAAATGCGGTTTTCTATGCAAGCGCGTATGTCCCATAAATCGCTCGGGAAAGGAATGCATAACAGTTGTTGATGATAAGCCGCGCATTTCAGAACAGCTCTGTACAGCTTGCAAGATTTGCGTTCACAAATGCCCATTCAATGCGATAAGCATAGTGAACCTTACCGCAAAACTGGTCAATCAGGTTCATTGTTATGGAAAGAACAGATTCAGGCTTTATGGGTTGCCAATGCCAGCAATAAGCAAAGTTGTTGGCCTTATAGGGCGCAATGGCATCGGAAAATCAACAGCGTTAAAAATTCTTGCAGGCAAAATTGTGCCAAGACCTGATTGCGAGCGCAGAGCCAGCTATGAAGAAGTTATCGAACTCTTCAAAGGGAAGGAGCTTCAAGCCTATTTCGAAAGGCTTCAGAGATCCGAAATCAGGGTTGCGTTCAAGCCTCAGGAAATATCCAAGATTCAGGAATCATTCGATGGAAGCGTCGATGAGCTCCTGAAGATGTTCGATGAGCGAAATATGCTCAACGAGGTTGTAGATAAACTCAGGCTCAGGCAGATATTAAAAAGCAGGGTCTCGCAGCTCTCTGGTGGAGAATTGCAGAAGCTGGCTATTGCAATCTGCCTGTTAAAAAATGCCGAGCTTTACTTCTTCGACGAACCTTCCTCATACTTGGATGTGCAGGAGAGGCTTCTGGTTGCCAAAATAATCAGAGAGCTTGCTGAAAGCAACAAGTATGTGATGGTTGTGGAGCATGACCTGGCTGTGCTTGATTATTTGAGCGATTTTATCCATGTGCTCTTCGGCTCCAAAGGGGTTTATGGTGTGGTAAGCTCACGAATGAGTGTTTTAAATGGTATAAATCAGTACCTTGAAGGATATCTGAAAAACGAGAATATCCGCTTTAGGGACAAGGAGCTAAGCTTCGCTAGCGTTGAAACCGTTTCAAAAAAGAATGTTCCTTTTATAACGTACCCAGCGTTCAAAAAGACCTATGAAAAATTTTCGCTATCGGTAGAATCGGGAACGATAATGCGTTCAGAGGTGCTTGGCATTTTAGGTCCGAACGCTATAGGCAAAACCACTTTTGTGAAGGTTTTGGCAGGTATAACAGAGTCTGATTCTGGAAACCTCGGTTTAAATCTTAAGCTAGCATACAAACCACAGTATCTTAAAGTTGAAAGCGATGCAACAGTTGAACAGTTTGTTGCAAGCCAGATACTTGACAAAGAACTTTTTGAAGCCGAGGCAAACAAACGCTTGCACATAAGCGATCTCTATGATTATAAACTGAATGAGCTCAGTGGCGGTGAATTGCAGAGAGTTTCAATTGCGGTTACTCTTTGCAAAGACGCTGAACTTTACCTTCTTGATGAACCCTCAGCATTTCTTGATATTGAAGAAAGGTTGAACGCTGCTGCATTCATAAAGTCTGTTATTGAAAGAGGTAATAAGGCATGCATTGTTGTAGACCACGACCTTTTATTCCAAGACTATCTTTGTGATAGACTCGTAGTGTTTGAAGGCGAACCCGCAAAATACGGCAGAGCTCTAGTCCCTGAAAGTAAAGAAAACGCAATGAACAGGTTCTTAAAAACACTTGGGATAACCTTCAGGCGCGATGCGCAAACAGGCAGACCAAGAGCCAACAAGCCGGGATCTGTAAAGGACCAAGAGCAGAAGAAGGCAGGGAAATATTACTACCTGTAGCTACCAGCAACTCATTATTGTATAGGTAAGGGTTGCCTCCCCATCTGCTTCCACAGGCACTTTGAACTCAAAGGTGTAAGCGTCCTTCTTTTCATACTCGTGGCTCGAACTTATAACACTGCTTTCTCCATAGGCTTTCTGCACAACAGTTACAGCCACATTTTCACTTTTGTGGTTCCTTATGCTTACCTCATATGATTTCTTACGGCAATTATCTCCAATCTTCTCATCGCCTGTTGTTTTCTTTTCTGCAACTATATCAAACGCATAACCCAAAAAAAGCCTAACCTTCTCATCCTTAGGCGTGTGCTCGATTGAGTCTTCTCCAATGAACTGAAGCTTTCCCTGCGAATCCTCCTTATAGACTCTCACTGTGCCTTTGGGCAGCGGAATACCTAAATTGTTCGCTTCAGAATTCTCAAAGGAAACCATAACCTTAACCTTGTTGCCTGTGCTTCTGCGCCAGTAATAATAGCTTGCGTCTTCAAATACGTATTCCTTCTTTAATGGTACGCTTGTGGCTTTGAGCAAACTTATCTGCTTCGTTTCATTATTCTTTATATCCGTCTTTCTTTCAAGGGTGTACATATGGTACTCAAACAGCGCTTCTTCCGCAAATTGCTTTACTGAAGGCGTTGGGGCAGCTTTTTCATACTTATACTCATAATAGCGCTCGGTAGGCTTTACAATATGAAGCTCGCCTGCAATAAGCTTTAGGCTTGTGTTCGGATAGCTCGTTCCTGAATTGTTCTTTATTGTGACCCAGCCTGTGAGCTCTGCGCTGCTTTCATCAGCGCTAACATTTGCAACGTAGCTTGCCTCCCATGTTAGACCTTCTGTTAGATAGCTCGTCTGTGTTTTATGCACGCCTTCGTTTTCTGTGTACAGCTTCCACACAAGCGTAGGTTTTGTGAGCAGACCCTCTGGTAGCTCGGGAAACTCAAACCTTGTTACCTCATTGAGTGCTATTATTTTTCCCTCGCTTTCAAGCACTACCATATTATTCCTATAACTCAAAAGCCTTCCAGTGAAAACGTTGCCGTCTTTCGTATGAACCGTTATTACCTTATCCAAATATTTTTCCAGAATCTTTTCCAGATTCACAATGTCGTATTCGTAGTTCTGCTCAACAACAAATGCATTCGGATCTGTCAGATCGGAAAAAAGCACGGTGTCTGGTTTTATTAGTGCTGCAATATCCTCATACTTCACGAGGTTCAAACCACTTTTGAGAGGCAAACTTCGATACTCCTTAACAAGTGCAAGGTTCTGGTTGTATATTGTGAGCTCTGTAC
>JAGHBI010000084.1 GCA_021161055.1 Candidatus Iainarchaeum sp.
ATATAACCCTTATTAATTATCATATAAATATGGGTTTTAAAACAGAATTTAACTGGGCATTAAAACTGAAACCGGAGAATGGATTGAATGAGAAAGTTCTAAAAGTGGGCGAAATTTATGAATTTTCAAAAGAGGAATACAGGGTATATCCTGTAAACATTCCTATAGATCTGATCAATCAAAACTGGGAGCCTGTTGCAAAAATAATAATTGTAGAATTTAAAAATAGTGGGGGCAGAACTTCTGGAAAATACAAAGTATTGAAAATTTATGAGGGGGAAGAAAAGAGGATTTTAACCAATTATTGGATAGAAACCGTTCAAATAATTAAAGGCAGGAAAATCTCAGATTTTTCCAATGTAAAAGTGTCTTAACCAGAGGTGCTGAACATATCGCACCTAACGTTTTCTGAAGGGTTTTTAGGTAATTTAAACCGACCCTGAGGGAAAAACCCTTTTAAACCTTTCGTGGAATAAATTTCTTAAAATTCACAAAAAACTGAAATTTGAGAAAGGAGGTTCGGGCTATGTTTGATTGGCTCAGGAGTTTGTGGGAAAAAATAAAGTCCTGGTTTAAGTCCTAAAACCTGGCGATTGGTGGAATAATGGAAAGTATGAAAAAAACCAAGCAAGAATTCATAACAATGATGAGTAGGATTGGCAAACAATGGGGCCTTGGCGAACCCATTGGCAGGATCTGGGGTTTGCTCCTATTTGAAGGTTCGCCATTATCTCAGAGGGAAATCGCTAGAGAATGCAATTACAGCCTAAGTCTGGTAAGTCCAAGCCTGGCGTTTTTGGAGAAAATGGGCTTAATAAGCGTTGTGGGCAGGAGAGGGAAAGAGCGTCTCTATAGAGCAACTTCCTCATTCCTTGAGGCATTTGAGAAAATCCTGAACAACTTCGTGCAGCTAAGCATTGAACCGGTAATAGAACTGCTTTCCAAGGCGAAAGAGGCTGGCAGCGAGCACACCAAGAAGAAACTGGAGAATATAATAAACGAATATAAAAAGGCAGTTATCCTGTCAAACTTTTTCTTATGGCTCATTAAAACAAAAAAGGCTCTCACTGTAAAGCAGCTTGTTAAGGTTTTAAAAATGCATGATGTTTATGCCAGAACAAGAAAAGCTCATTTCAGTATGCCCGCTGTTTAATATAGTCTGATATAGTCTGCCAAGATAAGTGAGAGCATGCAAGGTTATCTAACCAAACTCAAGGGTTTTGTAACACTTGCAAGGCCAGGCGCATGGCCCGTAACTCTTTTCACACTTTCTGCTGGTGCAGCATTGGCATTTTTTATGCAAGGTAACTTTTCATACACAACCATTCAACAATTTGTTATTCTTTGCATAGGCTTCACAGCGATTGCTTCCGGCCTTTACGTTTTGAATGATATAAATGATGCTGACTTTGATAGAAAAAACCTTTCAAAAAAGGCAGACCCATAGCATCCGGCAGAGTAAATAAAAAAGAAGCCCTTGCATTGTGTTTATTTCTAATTTCAGCAGGGCTGTTTTTAACGCTCCAAATCTCATATTTGCATCTTGTACTTGGATTTATATTAATAGCTTTGCAGATAGTTTATTCTACACCGCCAATAAGGTTGAAGGAAAGCAGATTTGACTTCTTGTTCTGTGGCCCGCTGAACCATATGATTAGGTTTGGCGCTGCCTGGGCTTTATTCAGGCCGCTTGCGGAAATACCTCCGGTGCTGATGCTGAGCCTGTTTTTGCTCTACACCGCAGCATATATCAACTACAAATTGCTGGATAATGAATTTCTGCCAGAGCAATCAATAGCAAAAAAACCCTGTGTTTTCAAAGTTTTGAATATCAGTGCTATTACAGGGCTCTTTTTGTTTTTTATCTCCTGCCTCATTGGTGAGGTTCCCAGTTTTTTAATAATCTGCCCACTATTTCTAACTCCTATGGCGATACTGCACATAATAACGCCAAAACAGATAAAGATAAAAGCGATGCGAACCATTACATATCTTTGCATGCCCCACGTTCTGATGCTTGCAATCGCAGTTATGTGGTTGGCAGTTTGGTATTTTAAGGGGGCGATATAATGCTTGATAAGCTCTCGCTTTTCATGCACCTCATAGACAACCCCCTTGCAAAGAAGTCGCTTCAGAGCCTGAATGCTTACTGCAAGAAGTGCAGGAAAAACAGGCTGGAAGTCGCATTGGAGCTTTTTGTTGGTGCAAGGGAAAAAGCATGCGTGAAGTGCAGGCTTGCAGAGAAAATGATCGCACCTATTATGCGAAAGGGAGCAGAAGCATTTAATATAACCACAGATGAAATGAAGGAAAGGTTTAAGGATGCTTACTGGCGCAAGGGTCTGGCAAGCGTTGTAAAAGGACTTGCATACTTTGGTGTGAGAAAGCCCTTTGTGCCGGGAGCACCGTTTCTGGTGGTTTGGGATGTGACATATGCGTGCAACCTTAAGTGCAAACACTGCTATGCAACAGCAGGCAAGCCTTTGCATGATGAACTAACAACTGAAGAGGCTTTAGATGCGATAGATAAGTTTGACAGGCTTGGAGTAACGGTAATAGCCTTTTCTGGGGGTGAACCCTTAGTAAGAAAGGATATCTTCAAGCTTGCGAGCTATGCTGCAAGCAAAGGGATTTACGTTGCAATGGCAACGAATGGAACGCTGATAACGGAAAAAATAGCGAAGAAGATGAAGGAAAACGGTGTCAGTTATGTGCAGATAAGCCTTGATGGAACAAAGGAAACACATGAAAATTTTAGAGGAATTGAAGGCTGCTATGACAGGGCTGTTGAAGGGATAAGGAACTGTGTTAAAGAATCCCTCTTTGTAAATGTTTCGATGACCGTAACGAAGTACAACTATCAGGATGTGCCTGCTGTTATCAATCTCTGTGAAAAGCTTGGTGTTGATTGGTTTATGCACTATAACTTTGTTCCAACTGGCAGAGGCAGAGATATAGTTAAGGCAGATATTACTCCTGAGCAGAGGGAAAAGCTGCTCAAAATGCTGTATGAAAGGAATAAAACCTCAAATATAAGTTTGCTCTCCACGGCTCCGCAGTTTGCAAGGGTCGCATTGCAGTGCGATGCCGAATTTATTCCAACTCACTTTTACAACGTTAATGTTGGTGAAAGATTGAGGAAGCTTGCGGAATTTATTGGTGGCTGCGGCGCTGGAAGGTTTTATATGAGTATGCGTGCTAACGGCGATATTCAACCATGTGTTTTCTTCCCATTAAAGGTTGGGAACATAAGGAAAGATAACCTGGAAGAGCTCTGGCTCCATAATAAAGTTTTCGAAGAGCTGAGAAATAAGGATATACTGGAAGGTTGCGGCAGCTGCAGGTATCGCTACTATTGTGGGGGTTGCAGAGCAAGGGCTTATAGCTACTTCGGCAACTATTTAAAGCCAGACCCCGGCTGCATAAATAACAAAAAGCATTGGGATGCTATAGTAAGCTCAACATCCTCGAACCAGAAAGAAGGAGCTAAATAGAGCAGAACTTATTTCCCTGCTGAATCCTTTTTACTAAATGTTTAATAGTGATAATATGGTTTCGAAAACCAAAGCTGTTTTGAAGCTCTCCGCGATAATAACGAAAGAAGGAAATGAGTATGTGGCTCTCTGTCCAGAGCTCGATATCGCGTCATAGGGCAACACCATAGAAAACGCACTTGAAATGCTTAAAGAAGCTGTTGAACTCTACCTTGAGGATGAAGATGTAAAAGAACTTCCCAAGGCGCAGGCCTTCATCACTTCTTTTGAGGTAAAGCTGAATGAGTAAATACCCTGTTGTTTCTTGAAGAGAGGTTATCAGAGCACTTTCCAAGGCAGGCTTTGTTTTTACGAGTCAAAAAGGAAGTCACGTGAAATTAAAAAGAAAAACTCCAAGTGAAGTTAGAATTGTTATAGTGCCGCTAAAAGCTGATATTAAAACCGGAACCTTAAAATCAATCTTGAGGCAGGCGCACATTTCCATTGAGGAATTTAAAAAGCCCCTAAAAGGCTGATTCCAACATCCTTTTTAAATCCTTTTTCCCACAAAATATTATTTAGTAAAATCTCCTAAAAGTTCAACGGAAAGGTTTTAAACCATTTTCAGGGGAAAGTTTTTATGAGGTAATTTTTTAACTGAAAAGGGGGATTTTGATGGAATCGATTGTGAGGAAAGCTATTAAAAGGGTTCAGGCAATGGAAGAGGTTAAAAAGAAACCAAGGGCGAAAGCAAGGGCAGCACCAAATGAAGAAGAGCTCACAAAGATACTTGAAAATGCAAAAGCTCGCATAAGGGTTGTTGGTATTGGTGGCGGTGGTTGCAATACTGTTGAGCGCATGCATGAGATTGGCATTGTAGGCGCTGAAACATACGCTGTAAACACCGACGCTCAAGACCTTCTGAACACAACTGCGGATAAACGCATTCTTATTGGCAGGGAAACTACCCGCGGCTTAGGCTCTGGCTCTGACCCGCAGATTGGTGAAGCTTCTGCCAGAGAAAGCATTGATGAACTCTCAGAGGTTTTGAAGGGCTCAGACCTCGTTTTTATAACATGTGGCCTGGGTGGTGGCACAGGTACAGGTGCAAGCCCGGTTGTTGCGGAGATAGCCAAAGAACTCGGCTCTTTAACGGTTGCTGTTGTAACGCTCCCCTTCACAGTTGAGGGTCGCAGAAGAGCAGAAAATGCAATAGAGGGTTTAGCTAAGCTCAGAGAGCATGCTGACACAATCATCGTGATTCCAAACGATAAGATATTGGAGATTGCCCCGGATCTGCCTGTTAATGCAGCTTTTAAGGTTGCTGATGAAGTGCTTACAAATGCGGTTAAGGGAATAGCAGAGATGGTAACAAAGCCAGGTCTTATCAATCTTGATTTCGCTGATTTGCGCACGATTCTTAAGAAGGGCGGGGCAGCGATGATAGGCTTAGGTGAATCTCAGAGTGAGGAAGCAAGCGATGCTCGCGCTTTAGAAGCGGTTGAAAATGCATTAAATTCACCTTTGCTTGATGTGGATATAAGCCAGTCCAAGCGCGCATTGGTGAACGTAATTGGCGGAGCTGATATGACGCTGCGCGAAGCCGAGATGGTTGTGGAAACAGTTAGCTCGAGAATAGATCCCGAAGCGCACATAATCTGGGGTGCCATAGTTGATAAGGAGATGGCAAAGAACAGGATTCAGGCAATGGTGGTGATCGCCGGCGGCAGATTCCCCTACCTTGATGACTATGAAAAGATGCATAAAGAAAAGGGCATAATCGATTTGGGTATAGAGTTTACAGGTTGATGGCTATGGGCTTGCGTGATTTTATAGAATCCACAAGAAGAGTCCTTACAGTTGCGAAGAAGCCTGACAGGCAGGAATATTTCCTTATGCTGAAGATAACATTGCTTGGTGTAATAATCATCGGCTTGCTTGGGTTTTTCATAGGGCTTTTGTTTTCGTTCTTGGGCGTTGGCAGAGTGGCTTAACAGCAAGCCTTTTAACCTTTTATTTCAAATTTATTATTACTTCTTTATTTTTGCGAGCGGTGGTAAAAGATGATCTTTACTGTGAGGGTTACAGCTGGTCAGGAAAGCCTAGTGGCGGATATGCTGAAGAAAAAGCTGGATATAGAAAACCCTGGAGTGTATGCAATACTCGTAGTGCCGGATTTCAAGGGTTATTTGCTTATTGAAGGTGAAACAGAAGAGGCTATTAAAAGAGCGATAATAGATGTGCCCCATATAAAGGCAAAGGGTCTGGTTGGCGGCGAGGTGAAGATAGAAGAGCTCGGTTCATTGCTTGAGGCACATCCTCTGATGGAAGCGATAAAGGAAGGGGCTAAAATAAGAGTTGTTTCAGGCGCGTTCAAAGGCGAGGTTGGCAGAGTTCTGCGTGTTAATCCTGCGAAGGAGGAAGTTACAATAGAGCTTATAGATGCTGCAGTTAGAGTGCCTGTAACAATAAAGGCAGAAAATATAAGGCTTGAAAAATAGAGAGGTGTTTCTATGCCAAGCATAAATGTTCTTGTTGAGGGCGGCAAAGCGAGTGCAGCTCCGCCTCTGGGTCCCGCTTTGGGTCCCTTAGGTGTTAACATTACTGAGGTTGTGGCACAGATAAATGAAAAAACGAAGCAGTTTGAAGGCATGCGAGTGCCTGTTAAGGTAATTGTAGATAGCGCAACCAAGAAGGTTGAAATAGAGGTGGGCTCGCCGCCTGCAACAGCTCTCATAAAAAAGATTATCGGCACAAAGGGCGCGCAGAATCCAAAGACAGAGCAGGTTGGCAATCTTACGATGGAACAGGTTGTGGATATAGCCAAAAAGAAGGTTGCAAATATGGAATTCAAGGTGCTGAAAGGGATGGTGAAGCAAATCCTGGGCACATGCAACTCCATGGGTGTCACAGTTGAGGGCAAAAAGGCCAGAACTCTAATAAAAGCGGTGGATTCCGGAACCTATGATTCATTGATTAAACAGGCACTGGGCAAGAACGGGTGAAAACTATTTAAAAGTTTCATTGCACAAAAGATATATCGGCTTTTTGGGCCGCTAGCACTGCTTAATGCAGGAGGTCTCCTATGGAACGCGAGGAAGTCTTGGAAGCTCTCAAACGACTTGAAGAGAAATCCAAGAAAAGAAACTTTGTTCAGACAATAGAGCTAATTATAAATTTCTGCAACCTTGATGTGAGAAAACCTGAAAACCTGATCGATGTAAAGGTAAATATGCCACATCCAACCGGCAGGGAGCAGGCCAAGGCATTGCTTTTTGCAAAAACCGTACCTTTTGTGGAAAAGGTAAAGGATATGTTTGATAAGGTGATAATGGAAAACGAAATCCCGAAGCTATCCAAGAAGGAGATACAAGAAATACTTGACTGCGATGTTCTGCTTGCTGAAGGCCCTGTTATGATTGCTGTTGGTAAATATTTGGGTCAGACTTTGGCGCCAAGAGGCAGGATGCCAAAACCCGTTAACCCTGATAAAGATGAAGTGGAGCGCATAATTTCAGGAATGAAATCTTCGCTGCGCGTAACCAACAAGAGGGGCAAGGGCTTGCCATTTGTGCAGGTTGTTGTTGGTAGCGAGAAGATGCCTCCAGAGCATATTGCAGACAATATAATAGAGGTTTACAATGAGGTTGTTCATGCCCTTCCAAGACAGAAACATAATATAAAGTCTGTGTATGTGAAAAAGACTATGAGCCCTGCAGTTAGAATTATCTAGGTGAAGCTATGAGATCGCACACAAGGCACTGGAAAGAAAAGCAGCTTGCAGAGCTTAAGAAACTGATAGATGAAAGCAGAGTTGTGGCTGTAGCCAATATAGAGAACATCCCAGCATCGTTATTCCAAGAACTCAGAGAAAAGCTCATCGGCACTGCAAGCATAAAGGTTTCTAAGAAAAGACTCATAGCAAAGGCTCTTTCTGAGAGCAAGTATGGGGGGCTCGGATTGGAAAAATACCTCTCAGGTCAGATAGCGTTAATTGCAAGCAATATAGACCCCTTCGAACTATACTCGATTCTCAAGAAGAATAAGGTTAAAACATATCTGCGTGCGGGCAGCATTGCTGATAAAGATATTGTTGTGCCTGCTGGCGACACTGGCCTAGCACCAGGCCCGGATCTTTCAATACTCAAAGCAGCTAATATCCCTGCAGTGATGAAGGGCAGCTCAATTCAGATTCCAAAGGATACTGTGGTTGTGCGTAAAGGTGAACAAGTAACCCAAGAGGTTGCTAATGCCCTTATAAAGCTTGATATAAGGCCAGCAGAAATAATGCTGAAGATTCTTGCAGCGAGCGATGGCAGTACAATTTACGAGGCCAGCGTTCTGGATATCGACGCGGAGAAATTCGAGCAGGATTTGATAGCATGTTACAGGAATGCATTTAACCTAGCGTTTAACATAGAGTACATAATGCCACAGAATATAGAGCTGTTCTTGCAGAAGGCATTTAGTGAGGCAAAGGCCTTAGCAACGGAAGCAGAGATAATAAACTCAGTAACGCTTCCAGAGTTTCTGGCAAAGGCATATGTGAATGCAAGTGCTCTTGGCGGCTTGGTGAAGCTTTCAGAGCCTGAGCCTGAATCCAAATCTGAACAGAAGGAACAGGAGCAGAAAACTGGAGAAAGGCCTGAGGAACAGGGCACTGGGAAAGTGGAAAATGAACAGGCACAGGGTACAGATGAAGGCGAGCATAGGGGTGAGCAGGGAACTGAGGAAGAGAAGAAGGAGCAAGAGAAGAGCCAAGAAGCAGGAGAAATGGAAAAGGAGCAAAAAACAGAGGAAGAACAGAAGGGGCAGGAGCAGGGAACAGCGGGTGAAGGGAATAAAGAGCCAGAGGAAAAAGAGCCAGAAACAGAAGAAGGAAAAAAGGGACAGGATGCAGGAGAGGAGAAGAAAGAGCAGGGACAGGGTTCTGAAAAAGG
>JAGHBI010000091.1 GCA_021161055.1 Candidatus Iainarchaeum sp.
CTCTAGCTCTTTTTACTATGTCTTTTGCTCCCTTTTCAAGCCAATCTCTCTCGCTACGCGTGTCTATGACAAAGGACGGCATATATTCCTCCAATCTAAACCACTTATTAGTATGTTTCTGAGCTAGGAAATGTCCCTTTGGACCTACACGTTTTATAACGTCTAAGGCCAAAGTTTCTTCATTTACTTGGATTCCCCTAAGGAGACGCAAGGCATATCCACATATTTCGTTGTCTATTACAAGTTTCTCGAAACTTTGACAGTTTTCAAAGCTTAACATTCCTGGTCCTGCAATGTTATTGATTCCTGCAAGTGATCCGAGTATAAGTCCTATCGAAGCTTCTAAACCTGCCTGTGCATCAATGGTTTTTGCATCACTAAGGCCAAGGTAGCCGTGTGTTGGTAGATCGTAGTATTTACCCATTTGTGCGTAGGCGCAACATATCATTATAGCTTCTATTGCTGCTAGTCTTCCTGTTCCTGTTCTCATATCCAATACGCAAGGAGATCCACCGTATATTACGGGTGTGCCTGGTTTTATCATTTGGGTTAAAACTATTCCTGATAATACTTCGGCGTTGAGCTGTACGAGTGTTCCTGCAAGTGTTGCTGGGGCTGTTCCACCTACTTGTGGAGCTGTTATAACTTCTACTGGTATTCCGTAGTTCACACAGTCTATTAGGTTTTGTACAGTTATTTCACTCCATTCAAGCGGTGACGAAACGCAGGCGTCAAAAATTGCTAACGGTCGTTTTCTTAGCTCTTTTTCTCCTCCGAGAACTGTTTCAAGCATCTTCTTCATGTCGTGTACTCCTTCTATGGTGAAGGCCCCAGTGATGATTGGTTTTGTGGAGTTTTTTAGCGCTATGTATAGTCTGTATCTATCTGCAACTATTTCTGGTACGTCTGAAACAACCATTGCTGTGCTTTGTGCATGAATGTTTTCCATCGCATCTACGAGTCTTACAAATTGTCTGAAGTCTTCTGAAAGAGGTCTTCTCATTTCTCCAGTTTCCCTGTCAAGCACGTAGAGAGCTACGGAACCTGGATTGTAGTGTACTTTGTTTTTGGTTAATAACATGCTGAGTTTCCCGTCTCTACTGTACATTTTTACTACGGATGGAGCTCTTTTCAAAGCTTCTTTTACTAGGTGTTCTGGTATGTAGACTATTTTCTTATCTTTGTCTACGTCAGCATCCACGTCGACAAAAATTTTTAGTGCATTTTCGCTGTTCACCATAATCCCTGTTTCCTCTAAAACTCTAAGAGAGGCTACATGTATTTCCTCTATTTTTTCTTTAGAAAGTACCTCTAGTAGAGGTCTATCACCTATAGGGGAAGTCGAGCAATTGCGCAACCTCCATTCCTCGCGATACTGTATCTACAATACTTTACCTAAGTTATAATCTCATGTAAATAGTTTGTGGCTGTGTGTAGCGATTTCACGGCACTAATATTTTCAGCCAGAATTATACACGTAACAAAGGATTCACATAATGTATAAAATAAATTGCCGTTAACGGATCGTATTTACTCATTAAAACAATAAAACCCGCGAAATTACAGAGGTAAAGTGATTTTCTTAGGGAAGAGGCGGATAGTCAAAATAGAAATAAGGAATTAAGATAATGATATTAAAGCGGCTATTAACCAACTTTTTCTTCGATTTCTGTTATTTTTATGCTTCTTTTTTCAAGTTCTTCTATGATCTGTTTGTAGATTCTTTCGTTCATACCTAGTTTTTCCGGTGGAATAACCCCTTTGTCTTCTATTACACCTTTCACTATTAGCTGTGCGACTACAGAAGCCGTGTACCCTGTTGTTCTTGCCATAGCTGTTGTTTTACTGGCATCATCGTAGTAGTCTAAGAGATAGTAAACGTACTTAACTTTTGATCCGTTTTTTATTCCGGTTACTTCAACTTTCATCGCCATTAAGTCTTTTACTTCCGGTTTCCTTAATTTTCTATCTAATAGTTTAATTGTAACTTTCTTAGGTACTACTTTGACGTTTTCAACGTCAATCGGTTCTTCATCAAAGAATCCCAAGTCTCTTAGTAGTTTGATTTTCTCTACGTGCCCAGGGTATCGGAAAGTCTTTTCCCACATACTTTTAACTCCCTTTATTGTTTCAAGTAATGTCCTGAGTCCATCGGTGTAAAATGCTTCAAGTTTACCTAGTTTCGGGAATTCTATGATTTCTAAACCGCTTAATGCCTCTTTTTTAACTAGTTTGCCATCTTCAACGATCCTCGCTGGTCTCATGTACTCATCTATGAGCCCTTCTACTGACCATGTTATCGTGTATCCCAGCGGCGGAACCGGTGTTATTGGGAGGCCTCCACACATTATGTGAATACTTTCAACTTGATCAAGTCTACTGGCGCCTCTTCCAGCAAGTAAATTGCTTAATCCAGGTGCTACCCCACAATCAGGAACAATAGTTACGTCTGCCTTAATTGCTGCCTCGTTTAATGTAAGCGGATTCTCCGGCATATAGGATATATCTACCATGCTTACCTTTGCATCTACACATGCTTTTGCTGAAATATATCCGAGAGAGCCTGGCAGTGCCCCTACTACCAGATCATGCTTCTTAATTATGTTAACAAGTTCATCGTATTTTGAGGCGTCTGCCTGTGTCCATGAAACATTCTCTTTACCTATTTCTTCAGCTACTTTCCTAGCCACACCTAGATTTCTGTCTGCAGCTACGATCTGATCTGAAGGCAAGTATTTTGCTAAGTCTTTTACTATAGCAGAACCTACATTTCCGCAACCTAGCACTAGTATTTTCAAGCCAACCACTGAAAGGAGGAATTAAATCACCCAAGCTATAAACTTTTTTATCCAGTAGCAAAGATAGGAACAAAATAAAAGTGAAATTAAAACATAGTTTACATGTGATTACTATTTAAGCATCAAGTAACATTTTGCGTTACAAATGAAAACATGCTACAAAAACTTAATATTTCAATCATCATTTGTAACCATTATAGATTGGTTAGATAAAATCGGTGGAATAAAGTTTGCACAGCATTATTTATAGTTTGATTTTATCGGTCCTAAGAAGTTTTCACGTGGGACGGTGCTCTTTCCTTGGTAAGGTTTCACACGGCTGATAGAAACGAGCTAAGGGACATTTTGATTTTCGCCAAGAGATATAGGCCGGATATAAC
>JAGHBI010000047.1 GCA_021161055.1 Candidatus Iainarchaeum sp.
ACCGAAATGGCCGTAGCGGGCGGTTTGCTTGTAGATTGGCCGGCGGAGGTTGTAGTAGTCGAGGATCGCGGCGGGACGCAGGTCGAAGAGCTGCCCGACGATCTCTTCGAGCCGCTTGTCGGGTATTTTACCGGTCCCAAAGGTGTCCACGTAGATCGACAGGGGCTCTGGCACTCCGATGGCGTAGGAGACCTGGACCTCGCAGCGGTCCGCTAGGTCGGCCGCCACGATGTTCTTGGCCACGTGGCGGGCGGCGTAGGTGGCCGAGCGGTCCACCTTGGTGGGGTCCTTGCCCGAGAAGCAGCCGCCGCCGTGGCGCCCCACGCCCCCGTAGGTGTCCACGATGATCTTTCGCCCGGTCAGCCCGGTGTCGCCGTGTGGGCCACCGATGACGAAACACCCGGTGGGGTTGACGTGGTAGATGGTCCGGTCGTCGAGCAGGTCGGCCGGGAGGACCTTCTTGACCAGGTGTTCGATCATGTCCTGGCGGATTTGTTCCTGGGTCACGTCGGGTTCGTGCTGTGTTGAGATGACGACGGTGTGGATTCGCACCGGGGTGTCGCCGTCGTATTCCAGCGTGACCTGGGTCTTGCTATCGGGTCGGAGATACGGCAGGACCTTTTCTTCCCTGAGCCGGACGAGGCCGTCCACGAGCCTTCTAGCGAAGATGATGCCCGCGGGCATCAACTCCTCGGTCTCGCGGCAGGCGTAGCCGAACATCAGGCCCTGGTCCCCAGCACCTTGCTCCTTGCCCTCGCCGGCGTCCACGCCCATGGCAATGTTGGGCGACTGCTCATGGACCGAGACGATGATCCCGCAACTGCCGGCGTCGAAGCCCATGCGGGAGTCGGTGTAGCCGACCTCGCGGATTGTCTCGCGGACCACCTGCTGGATGTCCACGTTGGTCTTCGAGGTGATCTCCCCTGCGACGACGACCAGGCCTGTGGTCAGGAGTGTTTCGCAGGCGACGCGGGAGTTGGGGTCGCCGGCCAGGTAGGCGTCGAGGATGGCGTCGGATATCTGGTCGGCGAGTTTGTCGGGGTGTCCCATGCTGACGGCCTCGGATGTGAAGAGGCGCCTGCGGCTATTCCCGCTCATCGCTTCGTTCTCCCTTCTTCAGTGGCTTTTTCGAGGAGGGGCCGGATGGCATCGAGGGTGCGGGCGGTTGCCCCTTGGTTTCGCTCGACGAGGCTGCGGGCTCGGCGGCCCATCTCGCTGGCGAGTTGGGGATTCGAGAGGAGTTCGCGCAATGCCCGCTCCAGTTCTCGTGCGTCGGCCACACGCCGTGCGGCGCCCTCGGCTAGAAGCGCCTGGGCGACTAGGCGGAAATTCTCCGTGTGCGGCCCGAAGAGAACCGCCTTCCCAAGCCCTGACGGTTCAAGTATATTATGACCTCCGCGCCGTATCAAGCTCCCTCCCACAAACACCACGCTCCCCAGGGCATACACCCTGACCAACTCGCCCATCGTGTCGACCACGACCACGGCCTCTCCTGCCTCGGCCCCTTCACGCAGCGCCGTGCGGCGGACCACCGCCAGACCTGCCTCGCGCACCAGCCTCTCCACCGCCTCGAAGCGCTCGGCCTGGCGCGGCGCGAGGATGAGCCGCAGCCCCGGAAACTCGGCCCGCAGGGCCTTGTAGGCCGCCACCAGGGCCTCGTCCTCGCCCGGCCACGTGCATCCGCCCACGATGACCGGCTCGCCGCCCTTCAGGCCGAAGGAGCGGGCCAGCTCGGGGTTCGGTTCGAGGGCCGCGGGGGCAGAGGTGTCGTATTTCAGGTTTCCAGTCACGCGGACTCGCTCGGACGGGGCGCCGAGCGCGCGGAGCCGCTCGGCGTAGGTTTCGTCCTGGGCGCAGAAGATATCCACGCGCTGAAGCCACCGGCGGACCAGGGGCCGGAGCATGCGGTAGCGCGGAAACGACCTGTCGCTCACCCTGGCGTTGACCACGGCGATGCGCGCCCCACGGCGGGTGGCCTCGGCCAGGAAGTTGGGCCACAGCTCCAATTCCACCAGCACCACCACGTCGGGTCGGATGCGGTCGAGCGCCCGGCGCACCATCCACGTGAAGTCCAGTGGATAGTAGAAGAGCCGCGTCCCGGGGTAGAGTTTCTTGGCGGTGGCCATGCCGGTGTTGGTAGCGGTGGAGAGGACGAGGTGCCAGTCGGGGAATTCCGCCTGGATGGCCTGGACGAGTGTGCGGGCGAGGTTCATCTCGCCGACGGAGACGGCATGGAGCCACAGGCAGGGGCCTTCGCCCTGGCGGGGCTCGATACGCCCGAATCGCTCCGGGAAGCCCGTGCGGAACTTTTCGCTGGTGAGGGCCTTGTAGAGGAAAAAGGGCGAGCCGGCGACGGCGGCAGTCAGGTAGGCGCAATCGAGCAGAAACGACATCCCCGCTCCCAGGCTCCTCTCGGGCCGCTCAGCCGCTCTCGGGGAAACACTCGGCGATCCGCTCGCGGACGTGGTCGATGTGTAGCGCGAAGCCCGCTCGCTCCATCACCATGACCTTCAGTGTGACCATGCCGATGACTTCGCCACGCATGTTCAGCATCGGGCCGCCGCTGTTCCCGGGATTCACTGCCGCATCGGTCTGGATGTAGTGCATGCCGTTGATCAGGCGGTCGCGATTGCTCACGATGCCGCGGGTTATCGTGTAGTCGAGTATGCGGCCCATCATCCCCGGGTTTCCGATGACCACCACGTCCTCGGCTGGCTGGACGTGTTTGGCGCTGCCCAGCCGCAAGGGGCGCAGGGGATGGCTCCGCGCGTCCACCTTCAGCAGCGCGATGTCGCGCACGGGGTCAATGAGAACAACCTGAACGTGGGGGATCGAGACGAACTTGCCCTGGC
>JAGHBI010000054.1 GCA_021161055.1 Candidatus Iainarchaeum sp.
AAGTATGGTATGCGGGCAATATCAACGACGACTCCGCGAGGAGGGTTCTACTTGGCGAATTCGATGACGGCACCCCGAGTGACCCCCATAAAACCACATGGTTCAAGCGACATAATGAACGATACAGCTCAGAAAATCACTCAACCGGTACCACGTGGTATGCACGGTTCGATGATTACTACCCAAGCGACTATAAAGCAGAGATCACGGTTGGCAAAGAATTGAGCGTATGTGACACCTTCTACGTGAACGGCGTCAGATACGACGTGATGGCTATCGAGGTCATAGATACCACCGGAGATGCTAAAGCAGATGAGTTCAAATATATAACAATTAAGACACCGTTGCCAAAGGGCAAAGGAGATGTCCCTGACGATGGCATCGCGTCATCACAGCGTATAGAATGCATAGACGAAGATGAAACCATACCGCTGAATCCACCTTTCAACATGGACCACAAGATGGTGGATGACATAAACGTAGTGCTGTGGCAGCCAACCGCTAATGTAAATGAGTGGCCTGTTGGCGATCCGAGCGGCATCATCGGGAAAGATTACTTCCCATGGGCTGAGCGCTATCTGACGATGCAGGAGGAAGAGATAAAGAAAGAGGTGCAGTGTGGTAAGAACGTAGGAGCGAACTGGTTTGACTACTTCGGTGTCAAGCCCATTGATATGGATAATGATGGCAAATGGATAGCCTATGATGTGGACGAACGCATTTTGGATGTCCCCGCACTTGAGTTCTGTTATCTCGAAGAGAGCTCCGAGCCGAGATTCACAACGGGCTTGCATGAGATACTTAACGAGGCTTTCCCTGGCAACGAACCACCTTCAGAGGATTGGACGAAATTTGAGATTAAGACGAGACCAGACGACTATACGGCATTTGAGCTCCCACCATTACCCGATGTTAAAACGCCATACTGGAGCAAGACCGGGGATTACCTGCTAACAAGCTCGTTCCTCGCACCCGATTCGTTGAACCGCTCACATCTAAACAGGACACCACCTTCAATACCCAGAGTCGCTTTCGCTTATGACGTGGAGCATGAAAGAGACGTTCTAAATAATACACTCGTCATGGGTGGCGACCTTGATATCTATGTGAACGAATATGGGAACAACGTCTCCGTACGCATCTATGGTGAGCATGACAGGGGACCCATTGGCGGATATTCTCAAGGTGGAACATACGTATATTCAAACTACCGGCAACCGTTTGACCCGGCAGTTCTGCAGAAAGATTCAATAACTTTCAATCCCGCGATTGTGCAGTGGAACGGCACAGAGTATCCGATGTCTGCGGACTCAACGGACATTGATGTGAAGAAATTCTTGAGAATGTGGTATGAACCCGAGCACGTATACAGCAAGCCAACCTACAAGCATCCAACCATCGAGGTTGAGTCCACCTACATGCTGATAGATACACAGGATAAAATGCCTATAAGTGGTTCAGCAAACAAAACGTTCTTCGTGTTCCCGATAGCCGAGGACGAGAGCACTGCTCAGCCAGGACTTGAACTCTTCGAGAATCCGGGAAGTGTCCCGGGCAGAGAGAATGTGGTTACGCTGGCTTATGTCAACGGAAGTGTAGAACCATACAACAAGACAGTAAACGGAACTATACGGATACAGAAGACATACGAGCTAAACATAGGCGATAAAGTGCAGTTCCTCGACCATAACCTCGAGTTCGTCGGTGTGGTTGTCCATAACGGTACGTATTATGCAAAGGTTCGTGTAGGTTATGCAGGGAACAGAGACACGGAAACGGGAGCAAATGTTGTATTAGGAGAGTTCAACGGAACCTATAAAGACCCGCATCAGATTACATGGTTCAAACGCCATACGGAGAAATTTGAGAATCCAACGCACCCACACACCACCTGGTATGCGTACTTAGTGGATTATTATCCGCAATATAATAAATCAGAAATTACCATAGGCAAAGAGCTCAGCGCCGGCGATGTGTTCTACGTGGACGGCGTTAGATACGATGTGCCGGCAGTGGAGGTTCTTGATACGGACAACAATAATGTGGCGGATGCATTCAAGTATATAACGTTGAGAACACCGCTGCCAAAAGGTGACGGCAGATTAGTCAAGGACGATGGCATTATATCCTCACAATGGATCGTAACCATACCGCCTGGAACTATTATACCGTTGAATCCACCGTTCAATATGGAGCACGATATCGTGGATGATATTGGTGGTTATTATATCTTCAGCTCCAGTGTTGCTGACCGCATCATAGAGGGTTACGGACCCTTAGAAGTTTACTACGTCGCGGAAACGATAGAGCCAAGGTACTCAACGAACCTGCTGGAGATATTGAATGAAACGTTCCATGCGAACAGAGCACCGGATGAAGACTGGATAAAATACGACGTTATTACGCGGCCAGACCAGTATACAGAGTTCGTGCTCCCCGCGGACATCGAACATCAGAGGGACATTTATTGCAATGACTACCTGATAACAACATCATTCCTGGCTAATAACTCCATAGGCAAATCAGACCTCGTTGACCCGATTTACGGAATACCGAGAGCAGCATTTATATTCGATGCGATGGATAACAGGGGCATATACATAAATAAACCAGCGGGAGCGCCGCCAGTGGTGTTTAACGAGGCACCAACAGTGAATCTTACTGTAACACCGGCAACGCCAGTCCCCGCATTGACTCTTATCAGGGTATGCACGAATGGGACAACCGATGATCAATGGCCACTTTCTATCGAAATAGACTGGAAGGATGGAACCTTCGAGACAAAGACCATGCCTGATGAGTGGACACCGGTGTGCTTCGAGCACAGATACTTCAAGAGTGGGATTTATAATATCTCGGTAACTGCGACAGACACATACGGGTTAACAGACACGCAAATCCAGAGTGTGAATATTACCAATGACGGTGCTGTACTTGTGTTCAGACCTGGCTGGAATGCGTTCTCCACGCCTGTTGAGAACGATTCAACGGTAAGCGAGCTGTTCGGTGGGTTTAGCTGGTACTATGCGGTATATAAGTGGGATGAGACCACGCAGAAGTGGGTAGCGTTAGGTCCTGGCGATAAACTTGACCCGAAGAGAGGATACTTCGTCCACGGTCCTGTTTCAGGCACCGCCAGGATAGAGCTGACAGGCACCGCTGCAACTTTCGACGATACCTGGATGCAGCCGGGATGGATCCTCGTTGGAACTGGTTTCAATCCGGTAGAGCTATCTTATGACAGGTGGGCTTACTGGTGGGACCCCGGAGCGAATACTTACATACCCACGCACAACCTGGAACCAGGAAAGGGATACTTCATAAAGAAGATATAAAACGCTGTAAAATTGGAGGGGATTTTTTTTCCCTTCTTTTATTTTTTATTTTCATGTTTTTCTCCGCGGCACCACGCCGTTACTGTTTTTAACTTCGTTGGCGGGAAGCCCCCTCCCGCGAGGGGATGAAAGCCGTATTAATTGCCTGCGAGTCTGAAAGAGCTGGCAGGTCCGGGTATGGGACGTGCCGAAGACGCCTGTGGTCAAGACCTCCGTAACCCGCCTTCCACAAGGAGGAACAAGCGAAACGGGTGCGCGGGGATTGAGTCCGGACGTGGAATCAGGAAGCCCTTTGCGTTA
>JAGHBI010000088.1 GCA_021161055.1 Candidatus Iainarchaeum sp.
GGATTGTACATAGGCAAGATATACTCTGATGTGGATGGAGTGAAGGAATTCAGGAATCCAAAGATTGAGGGACTGTTGAGAGAGATAACTTTCGATATCCAGTTAGCTCTCGATACTTTTTCAGCTAGATCTCTAGACTTTGCTGAAGGAGAACCGATAGAGGAAGAGATATAACCAACCTTAACATCCGAATAATTACTTTATACAATCATACTGTTTTCGTTTCAGTACCTACACGGTTTAAACCTGATTAACTCATTGCACAAAGAATCTTGCGATAAATGCTTTGCAACAATCTAATAGCCATGCTCTGGCAGAACCACAGAACAATGCAACCTTTAATATCCATCATAATCTTTTTAAATGGCTCTTATATTCTCTGGTTCATCCTAAAATACATTTAATTGGAGGTTCAAATTTGCGCTACACAAGGTTTGAAAAAGCGAGAATCATAGGTGCGAGAGCTCTCCAAATATCCATGGGAGCTCCCATCTTGATAAAGGTTCCAAAAGGCGTTATAGATCCCGTACAGATAGCTATGTTGGAGTTTGAGCAAGGCGCCATCCCAATAACGGTTATTAGAAAATCGGACATTAAACCCAAAATAGAGTGGGAGTGATCGAATGGCAGAAGAGAAGAAGTCGGAGGAACAGATGCTTGTGCCAGAGGAGACCTATCTCACATCTGGAGTTCACATTGGAACTAGGCAAAAAACCTCTGATATGATGCAATTTATCTATAAGGTTAGGAGTGATGGGTTATATATAATTGATATCAAGAAGACAGACCAAAGGATAAGATATGCAGCAAAATTTTTAGCAAAATACGAACCAGAAAATATACTTGTGGTATCTGCGAGACAGTATGGTCAAAAACCCATACAGCAGTTTGCAAAGCATACTGGAGCTATAGCAATACCTGGAAGATTTCTCCCTGGAACACTCACAAACCCAAACTCAAAGGTTTATCTCGAGCCCGATATCATAGTAATAACCGATCCTCTCGTTGATAGCCAGGCTCTCCAAGAAGCGAAAAATGTTGGCATACCTTGCATAGCACTTTGTGATACCAACAACGAATTGAGATATGTTGATCTCGCTATACCAACAAATAACAAGGGTAGAAGGGCTCTGGCTCTCGTTTACTGGCTACTGGCTAGGGAATTTTTGAAGGAGAAAGGAAAGATCAAAGATTATTCTGAATTTACTCCAAAGGTAGAGGAGTTTGAGGCAGAGATATAGTCATGGAAAGAAAGGTATATTTCTCATTCCACGACATACCGTTTTCTGAGTACAACTATTCTTACCCATCTAAGCCACCTCTGACAAGCAGAACAGAGATTGTACATCTCGGTTTAGCCATGCTTACTTTATCTGTAGCCTTTGCGTTTGCTATGGCGGGAGGAGTTGCTGGATTGAGCTATGTTGATGATCCTTTATCCACTCTTCTCAAATACTTTCAGTTCTCAGTACTGGCAATACTAACAGGATTCTTCTTTCATGAGATGTCTCATAAGTTGATGGCCAGAAGATACAGATTGTGGGCAGAATTCAGAATGTTTCCTCAAGGCCTGCTGTTTGCTCTGATATTCGGCATCTTCTTTGGCTTCGTTATAGCTGCGCCGGGCGCAGTCAACATATGGGGTGGAGCGAGAAGATTCGAGATGGGTAGGATTGCGGCAGCGGGACCCATGGCAAATATTGTGATTGGTGCTATCGCCATGATAGGATATATGGAGCTGGGTTTGGATAGCTTCTATGGAAGTGTACTTGGATTTGTTAGCATGGTGAATGTATTTTTGGCATTTTTCAATCTGATCCCGCTTGGTCCCTTAGATGGTAAAAAGATCATTATATGGAACTCGATGGTATGGGCTGTTATGTTCATTGTTTCTCTACTTTTACTCACAATCTATGTGGGAAGAGGAATAGTCATACCTGGGTTCTAGCTCTCCTTTTCACATCCTCATAGAGATTGTTACCTTTAGAATCTATTGATACCACTAGAGGGCCAAATCTACTAACTTCAAAAACCCATACCGCCTCAGGTATACCCATATCCAGCCAGAAAACATCAACTACTCTTTTTATACAATCCGCACCTATAAGCGATGCGCCACCTGTGAAACTACAGTATACTACTCCATACTCCATGCAGGCTTTGGTTGTCCTTTCCCCCATTCCACCCTTACCTATTATCATCCTAATACCAGTTGACCTTATGAAATCGCTTTCCATGTCTTCAAGTCTAGAACTTGTTGTGGGTCCCGCGGAGATAATATTCCATCTCTTCCCATCTTTTCTAACTATTGGGCCACAATGATACACAGCAAGACCTTTTGCATCTATTGGTAAAGTTTCATTATCATGCACAACTCTGCTGTGAGCCTTATCTCTGGAGGTAAAGATAATGCCAGATAGATAGATCACATCACCAACTTTCAATCTCCTTACATCTCTCTCACTTAAAGGTGTCTTCAGATCCATTCGATATCACCATTTTCCTTGATAATCACGCTGGCTCTCCGATTTGCCCAACATTGTATAGAGAGAGCAACGGGAAAGCTTGCAGGATGCCTTGATGCATACTCTATATGCACATCCAAGGCTGTAGTCTTTCCTCCCAATCCCATGGGTCCTATTCCTGTTTCATTTATTCTCTTAAGTAATCTTTCCTCAAGATCAGCTATGGTTTTATTTTTGCTTCTTTCACCAACAGGTCTAAGTAAAGATCTCTTTGCCAGCTTCATCGCTATGTCTGCACCCCCGCCTATGCCCATACCTACAATCACCGGAGGACAAGGCTTACCATTACATTCTACGATATGATTAACAACGAAATCTTCTATCTTCTCCATGCCATCAGATGGGTTGAACATCTCAAGAGCTGAACAGTTCTCGCTTCCGGCGCCTTTCGGCAAAAGAGTTATCTTGCAATCTTTACCCTCAATGAGATTCCATTCTATCCAAGGGATCTTTTCTCCCAAGTTTCCGGTATTTTTATCTGTAAATGGATCTACACAGTTTGGTCTGAGAGGTATAACGTTGGTTGCGATCTCAACTGCTTTGTAAATGGAGTTTCGAATTTCGTGCTTGTAAGGAAAATCTATCCCAACATCCACAAAAAATATTAATGTTCCTGTATCTTGACATATTGGTAGCTCCTTTCTCCTGGCTATTTCTATGTTATCTAAAATCGTTTTTAGCTGAAGTTTTGCTATTTGGTTTGTTTCTTGTTCATATGCTTTTCTTAACGCTCTTTCCGTATCATCTGGTAATTGGGTTGAGGCTTTTTTGATGAGATTAAAAATAATCTTTTCGAGTTCCACTTCAATCTCCCTCAACGCATATTTTGAATGAGATGGATAGATCATCTCCTGATAAGTTAAAAGTTCTCTCACTCTCTTCGGGATTAAATTCAAACTCGAAAGATGAGGAACCATCATTGATTCTGAGAGATTTATCAACCTTTACAGTAACGAAACCATATCCAATAACATACTGGCTTATTGTTTCCTGGGTGTTGTTATCAAATGCCGAAATCTGTATCTTTATGGGATAAAGACTCTTATCATCGGGAAGGTTTATGATTTCTACAAAATCTGTTAGGTTTATTTCGCTCCCGTTTTCAATTTCTATAAAGCTTGTTCTTTTGGCTTCGCTTCTCTCTGGTTGAATGATAAAGTAAACCTTTGCTTTTTTGCCATAATCCTCAGAAAGCGATATAGTTTCCAAGATGAATTTGATCTTCAGATCCTTGCAGGGATAGATATCTATCAGATCTGTAAAACCATCAGAGTCGGTATCTGCGGA